>JAYTFP010000291.1:0-3346 GCA_043734285.1 Acidimicrobiaceae bacterium | reverse complement strand
CCGGTGAAGATCCCCGGGCGCGAAGGTGTCACGCTGTTCGACACCGACGAGCACCCGCGGCGTGACACAACGGCCGAGAAGCTCGCGTCACTCCGGGTGCTGTCCGGGGTGGCCGACGGCACGATCACGGCCGGCAACTCGTCGTCGATCAACGACGGCGCCGCGGCGCTCGTCGTGACCCGACGCGACTGGGCCGAGGCCAACAGCTCGACGGTGATGGCGACCGTGCGCTCGTGGGCGGCCGTCGGCGTCGACCCCGCCGACACGGGTCTGGCGCCGACCAAGGCGATCCCCAAGGCCCTCGAGCGCGCCGGGATGACCGTCGCCGACGTCGACCTGTTCGAGATCAACGAGGCGTTCGCATCGATGACGGTGGGCACGATCAAGGTCCTCGATCTCGATCCCGAGAAGGTCAACGTGAACGGCGGCGCGGTCGCGCTCGGTCACCCGGTCGCGTGCTCGGGCGCGCGCATCCTCGTGACGATGATCCACGAGCTGCAACGCCGCGGCGGTGGCATCGGCGTCGCCGCACTCTGTGCAGGCGGCGGCATGGCCATGGCGACGGTCGTCGAGGTTTATCCCGGCACATAGGGTCGACGCGTGGACGACGCGGATCGGTTGCGAGCGGCTCGCCTCGGCGCCCAGGGGTTGGTGACCCGGTCTGCGACGACACCCGAACAGGCGGTGCGGCGCGTGCTGGCCGTACAGGCGCAAGATCCGAGGGGCGCTCGCCTGGCCGTGCGGGCGCGCTCGGTCGGGCCGACGGCCGCCGACATCGACCGGGCACTGACCGTCGACCGGAGTCTCGTGGTCGGCTGGCTGAACCGAGGCACGCTGCACCTCGTCGCGGTAGAGGACTACTGGTGGCTGCACTCACTGACCACGCCACAGCTGCGGACGTCGAATGTCACGCGCCTCCGCCAGGAGGGTGTTGGCGAACACGCCACCGAGCTCGGCGTCGACTTGGTCGCCGGGGCGCTGCGGTCGGGTCCGCAGACGCGCGAACAGTTGCGCGCCGTACTCGACGCGGCCGGCGTGCCGACGGCCGGGCAGGCATTGGTTCACGTTCTCTTCGCCACGTCGATCCGGGGATTCCTCGTGCGCGGTCCGATGGTCGGTCGCGAGCAGGCCTTCGTCGATCCGGTCGCGTGGATCGGTCCACCGGGCGAGATCGGCCTCCGCGACTCGCTGGCTCGGTTGGCCCGTCGATACCTCGTCGGGCACGCGCCAGCCGATGCGCGTGACCTCGCCAAATGGGCGGGGATCACGCTCGGCGACGCCCGCGCCGGCTTCGATGCGATCGTCGACGAACTCGAGCCGTGGGGTGACGGACTCTCACGATTGTCCGACGAGCCGGAGGGCGTCGAGATGCCGAGCACGCGGCTGCTCGGCTCGTTCGACCCGATCCTGCACGGATGGAGGTCTCGCGAGTTGCTCCTCGGCGCGCACACGAGCGTCGTCACGGTGAACGGCATCTTCCGACCGACGTTGTTGGTCGACGGCAGAGTTCGAGCGACATGGACGCTCGATGCTCGTGCCATGCGACTCCGGCCGCTCGAGTCGCTGTCGAAGACTGTCCTGGCCGAGGTCGAGCGCGAGTGTGCGGCGGTGCAGCGTCACCTGGGCCTCGCGGTGACAGGGACGGTCGTCGTCGACGCGAAGTGACTATGAGTCGACGACGCGCTTGAGCTTGTAGCCCGACCGGGGGAGCGTCTCGCGGTCGAGGACCTCGACGACCGATTCGACGCCGACCGCGTCGCGCACCGCGGCCTGCACGGCGGTGCCGACTTCGGCCGCCCGTCCTGCGTCGACTGAACCGGCGCCGGCACTCACCTCGACGCGGATCGTCAGCGGGTCGGGCGATCCGTCGGGCTGCACGACCACGAACTCGAGGGTGGGATGGCTGACCGCCCCGACACGACCGATGGCCTTCTCGAGATCCGACAGCTGGAAGTGCACGCCCTGACTCGACAGCAGATCCTTGAAGCGGCCGCCCCAGAATCCGCGGCGTGACGTCTCGCCGAGTGGGCAGTCGCCGCCCGGCTCGATCATCGCGGCCTCTTCGAGGTCGTAGCGCACGAGCCCGTTGTCGCGGTCGAGCGTCGTCACGACGAGATTGCCCCACTGCCCGTCGGGCACGTCGCGCCCAGTGGCGGGGTCGATGGCCTGCACGATGGCCCAGTCCTCGTGGAGGTGCGCGCCGTCGCACGTCGTGTCGGGACCACCGATGAACGCGTAGCACTCGAACCCCGCGGTCATCAGTGGCATCAGCCCGCGACCGGCACCGCCCAGGGTCTGCCGAGGAAACCCGCACTCGGCGATGAGGTCGACGTCGAGCTTGGCAGCGACCTCGCGGAATCGACCCTCGGAGAACGAGGTCATCTGTACGTCGGGATGGATGCGTTGCCAGACGCGGATCGCCTGCTCTGCCAGCTCGTCGGTGTCGGGCGGTGCGACCCACAGGTTGAGGAAGCCGAAGTACTCGAGCGTTCCCGAGAGCATCAAGCCGCCCCCGTAGAGGTACGCGGGGTGGCAATGCGTCATGACCTGCCCGGGTCGCCAGCCGTTGCGCCACCAGTTGCGGGCGGCAGATTCGTACTCGAGCCACAGGTCGTGGCGCGTCAGCACGGTGATCGTCGGCGTGCCGGTGGTGCCCGTCGACTGGCCGATACGGATGCAGTCGGTCAGCGGGGTGAAGCGGTAATCGCCCAGCGGCGGGTGCTCGGCCTCGGAGTCGCGCAGGTCCTGCTTCAGCGTGATGGGGATCTGGTTGATGTCGTCGAGCTCGGCGATGTCGTTCGACGACGAGACACCACCCTCGGCGAGTTTGCGGGCGAAGAGGCCGCCGGCGGCAAGTGATCGACCGACGAGTGTGCGCAGGCGTTCGAGCTGGATGCCGCGGCGCTGCTCGGGGTCCATCGTCTGCGCTTCGGGATCCCAGTGTTGTTGTGCGGGATCGCGCGGCGGCGGGCCCAGCACCTCGACTCCATAACTCGGCATGGTCGGTCCCTTCGAGACTTCCGCGGTCGTTCGACGGGCACGATACATTCGCAACCTGACACGCGTGTCAGATGCCGGACGGACGCCGGTCGAGCCGAGGGGGCGCAGTGGCGAGCGAGGTGACGGTCGGCATCGACATCGGCACCTCATCGGTGAAGGCCGTCGCGGCCGACGCCGACGGCACGGTGGTCGCGTCGGCCCGCATTCCCCACTCGTTCTCGGTTCCCGCGCCGCTGCAGTTCGAGCACGACGCGCGCGTCGCCTGGTTCGACGGTCCGCGCGCCGCGCTCGAAGCCTTGGGCCCGGTCGACGCGGTCGGTGTGTCGGTCGCGGCGATGGTGCCGTC
>JAYTFP010000290.1:0-5821 GCA_043734285.1 Acidimicrobiaceae bacterium | reverse complement strand
GTCGGCGTGGCCATCACCGAGATCTGAATGACCTGAGCCCTTTCAGGCCCTACGAAGTGGAGCTGATCGGGATCGAACCGACTACCTCTTCCATGCCATGGAAGCGCTCTCCCAATTGAGCTACAGCCCCGTACGGAGGGTGAACGTTAGCAGCAGGGCCCACGACTCCGGCGACACGGGACGGCGGTGACGAGGTTCGGGGGCGCTGGGGCTGCTCACTACGATGCGACGATGCAGTTGCCGTCCGACGTCGCCTACCGGCCCCAGGAGATCGAGCCGCGGTGGCAGCAGTTCTGGCGTGACGACCACACCTACGAGGTCGACAACGACGACCCGCGACCCCACTACTACGTGCTCTGCATGTACCCCTACCCCTCGGGCGCGGCGCACATGGGACACGTCCGCAACTACACGTTCGGCGACCTCATCGTCCGCTATCGCACGATGCAGGGCCACGCGGTGCTGTCACCCATGGGCTTCGACAGCTTCGGCCTGCCCGCCGAGAACGCGGCGATCAAGACCGGTACGCATCCCCGCGCCTTCACCGACGCGAAAATCGAGGAACTGCGCAGCTCGCTCCTGCGCATCGGCGGCGGTTACGACTGGCGCCGCGAGGTCAAGAGCCACGACCCCGACTACATCCGCTGGACCCAGTGGATCTTCCTGAGGTTCTACGAGGCCGGCCTCGTCTACCGCCGCAACGCGCCCGTCAACTGGTGCCCGGGCTGCCAGACGGTCCTCGCCAACGAGCAGGTGATCGACGGGAAGTGCGACCGATCCGGTGACATCGTCGAGCGCCGCGACCTCGAGCAGTGGTTCTTCAAGATCACCGACTACGCGCAGCGACTGCTCGACGACCTCGAGCTGGTCGACTGGCCCGAACGGGTCGTCATCCAACAGCGCAACTGGATCGGTCGCTCTGAAGGCGCGCAGTTCTCGATGACTGTGACCGACGCCGACGGATCACCCACCGATCGCTCCTTCGAGGTCTTCACCACGCGCCCCGACACGTCGTTCGGCATGACGTTCTGCGTGCTGGCGCCCGAGCACCCGCTCGTCGCCGAGATCACCACGCCCGACCGAACCGCCGACGTCGAGGCGTTCATCGAACGCGTGCGCCACACCTCCGAGATCGATCGACTCTCGACCGAGGGAGCGATCGGCACACGCGGCTGCTTCACGGGCGCCTACGCGCTCAATCCGTTCACCGGTCGCGCCATCCCCGTCTATCTCGCCGACTACGTGCTCGGCACCTACGGCACCGGCGCGGTCATGGCGGTGCCCGGCGAAGATCAGCGCGACTGGGATTTCGCGACCGAGTTCGGCATCGACATCATCGAGACCGTCGCCCGTCCCGACGGATGGGACGGTGAGGCGTACGCGGGCGACGGCGTGCACATCAATTCGTCGAACGACGAGCTCGACCTGAACGGCGTGCCGGTCGCTCAAGCGAAGCTCGATGCGATCGATTGGCTGGTGGGCAAGGGGATCGGCGATCGCAAGGTCAACTTCCGCCTCCGCGACTGGTTGCTCAGCCGTCAGCGTTTCTGGGGTTGCCCGATCCCCGTCGTCTACTGCGAGACCGACGGCATCGTGCCCGTTCCGCTCGACCAACTCCCGGTGCTCGCGCCCGACGACGTCGAGTTCCGGCCGACCGGCGAGTCGCCGCTCACCTTCCATGAGGGCTTTCTGCACACGACGTGTCCGAAGTGCGGCGGACCGGCACGCCGCGAAACCGACACGATGGACACCTTCGTCGACTCGTCGTGGTACTTCCTGCGCTTCTGCGATCCCGAGTCGACCGACGCGCCGTTCCGCGCCGATCAGGTCACGAAGTGGATGCCGGTCGACCAGTACATCGGTGGTGCCGAGCACGCGGTGCTGCATCTCATGTATGCCCGCTTCTTCACCAAGGCCCTCGCCGACCTCGGCGTCGCACCGCCCGATCTGAGCGAGCCGTTCCAACGCCTCTTCACGCAGGGGATGATCCGCCTCGCCGGATCGAAGATGAGCAAGTCGAAGGGCAACCTCATCGCGCCCGAAGACATCCTCGAATCGCACGGTGCCGACGCGTTGCGTCTCGCGCAACTCGGACTCAAACCGCCGCAGGACGACGTCGACTGGGAAGACGTCTCGATCGAGGGTGCGTTCCGTTTCCTCGCCCGCGTCTGGCGCCTCGCCGTCCCCGGGTCGGATCTCCTCACGACGACGCGCGACGGTGACGCCCTGCCCGCCGACCTCGAGATCACGCGTGCGACGCACCGCCTGATCGCGGACGTCTCGCACGACTTCGAGCGCTGGAGCTACAACACCGCGGTCGCCAAGTACATGGCGTTCGTCAACGACCTCTACCGCTTCGTGCAGACGCCCGACCGACCGCACGGCCCGACGCTCGAAGTCGCCGTCGACACGTTGCTGTTGTTGATGGCACCCGCGACGCCGCACATCACCGCCGAGTTGTGGCAGTTGCGCCACATCGAGGGGGGCGTCGAGCCGTCGCACATCCACGCCGTGGACTGGCCCATCGCCGACGAGTCGATGCTCACGAATGCCACCGAGACGCTGATCGTCCAGATCAACGGCAAGGTCCGCGACCGCCTCGAGGTGGCGGCCGACGTGAGCGAGGCTGACGCCATCGCCGCTGCGCTGGCGTTGCCGAAGATCGTCGAACACCTGGCCGGCGCGGAGCCTTCGAAGGTCATCGCGAGACCGCCGAAGCTGGTGAACATCGTTGTCACCGGGCACTGACTCTGTAACCCTTGACCCATGGAGGAGGTCGAACCACCAATGCTGACCCTCCTCTCACGCATCGAGCAGGCCGCTCGCTCGGCCCGCACCGTCGTGTTCGTCGACGGCGACGAGTTCGACTCCACGACCTGGTCCGCCCTCTACGACGACGCCTGCGACATGGCCGCCGGACTGCAGGCGCTCGGCATCGCGCCAGGTGACCACGTCGCCATCCTCGGCCCGACCACACGTTCGCTGGTCACCGCGATCGAGTCGGTCTGGCTCGCCGGCGGATGCCTCGTCATGCTGCCGCTACCGATGCGCCTCGGCTCGATCGACCTCTTCGTCGAGCAGACTCGCGCGCGGATCGCCACGGCCGACGTCTCGCTGGTCGTGATCGATCCGCAGCTCGCCGAGTTCATCGAGCCGCGCGCCGGCGACCCGACTTTCGTCACGTTCGACGAGATCGCCGCGGCCTGCCCCGGCCGCGCGCACTACCGGCGTCCCGCCGACGATCCGTCCGCGACCGCGGTGCTGCAATTCACCAGCGGCTCGACCTCCGACCCGAAGGGCGTCGTGCTCCAGCACCGTCAGATCTGCGCCAACCTCGACGGCGCCATCGAGGCATCCGGCGTGCGGGCCGAGCACGACGTGATGGTCTCGTGGCTGCCGCTGTACCACGACATGGGATTGATCGGGCTGCTCACGATCCCGATGACCACCGGCTCGGGCCTCGTGCTCGGCGCGCCGCAAGACTTCCTGGCCCGCCCCTCGCGTTGGATGGAATGGGTCTCGAAGTACGGCGGCACCATCACCGCCGGACCGAACTTCAGCTACGTGCTCGCCGCGCGGTCACTGCGCCGCGCATCCGACCTCGACCTGTCGAGTCTCGAGATCGTGCTCAACGGCGCCGAGCCGATCGACCCCGCCAGCTTTCGCTCGTTCTTCGAGGCCGGCGAGAAGTTCGGGCTCCGCTCGACCTCCGCCTTCGCGGCGTTCGGGATGGCCGAACTCTGCATCGCCGGATGCTTCCCGGCGCGCGGCCAAGGCCTGCGCACCGACGTCGTCGACGGCCGGCTGCTCGAACACGACCACATCGCGGTGCCCGTGGCCGCGGGCTCGGTCAACGCCCGCGAACTGGCCATCCTCGGAAAGCCCGTCGCGGGCCTCGAGATGCGGATCGTCGACCCCACCTCCGACAAGGTCGTGGGTGATCGAGTCGTCGGCGAGCTGCAGATCAGGGGCACGTCGCTGACCCCGGGCTACTACCGGCAGCCCGAAGCATCGGCCGAGTTGCTCGCCGACGGGTGGCTGCACACCGGCGATCTCGCGTACTTCGTCGACGGCGACATGATCATGTGCGGCCGCATCAAGGACGTCATCATCATCGGCGGACGCAACATCCATCCGCAGGACATCGAACGTGTCGTCGGATCGATCGAGGGCGTGCGCACGGGCAATGTGATCGCGTTCGGTGTCGCCGGGCGTCGATCGAGCCAGCACATTGTCGTCGTCGCCG
This sequence comes from Acidimicrobiaceae bacterium, assembly GCA_043734285.1. Classification (GTDB taxonomy): domain Bacteria; phylum Actinomycetota; class Acidimicrobiia; order Acidimicrobiales; family Microtrichaceae; genus JAYTFP01. Next base: position 1,575 of record JAYTFP010000290.1, on the reverse strand, counting down.
AGACCAAGTCTCCCGACATCGAGATGCTGACCAAGGAGATCACTCGCGTCGTCACCGACGACATCGGTGTGCCGCCGCGTCACGTGGTGATGGTCGGCCCGGGCACGATCCCCAAGACGTCGTCGGGCAAGCTGCAGCGATCGGCGTGTCGCTTCATGTACGAGAGCGGCGAGATGTCGAGCGCGACGCTGGTCTCGACCGGCGCTGCCTGAGTCAGCTCTCTCCGACGTCGCGGAGGAACGCCTGGAGTTCGGCGGCCAATTCGTCGGCCGTCGGCAACGGGCCGAGGCCAGTGTCCATCGGCACCTCCGAATCGACCAGCTCCTCGAGCTGACGAACCATCGCCTCGTGCTGCTCGTTGCCGGCGATCAACTCGTCGAGACGCTCGCGGGCGGATGCCGCCTCGATCGCGAGCTCGCCCGCGGGGAACACGAGGTTCGAGACGCGGGCGATGCCCTCGATGATGGCGATGGATCCCGCTGGGTACGGCATCGCCGAGATGTAGTGCGGCACCTGCGCCCACAGGCCCATGGCCTGGATGCCGGCCTCGTTGGCCGCGACCTCGATCGCCGCCTGGATACCGGCCGGCACGTCGACGGTGCCGCGGAAGAAGCCCGTGAACGACTCCATCACCTCGGTCGACGGGCTCGTGAGCGCCAGCCGCGTCGGGCGGGTGTGTGGGACCGGTGCGGGGTAGGCCCCGACGCCGATGACCATCTGAACGTCAAGTGTGGTGGCCAGTTCGAGCACGGCGGTCGAGAAGCGACCCCAGACGTGATCGGGCTCTGCACCGACGAGCAGCAACACGTGGCGGCCGGCCTCGTCGACGGTTGCGCGCAGCTCGATCGACGGCCACGTCAGTCGTTCGATGTGACCCTCGTCGAGGCTCATCACGGGCCGGCGGGCGCGGTGATCGAGCAGCGCGTCGGTGTCGAACGACGCGACCAGCGAGCTCTCGGTGGTGTCGAGGATCGTCGACATCGCGGTCGCGCCGACCATCCCCGCGTCGATCCATCCCTCGAGCGCGACGAGCAGCACCGGCTCGGACAGCGGCGGATGATCGTGGAGTTCGTACAGGTCCATCTATGACACCTTCGAGGCGGCCGAGACCGCGAGATCGGCCAACGTGCTCACCATGGTCGCGAATCCCTCGACCTGACGGGTGTCGACGTCGCCCATCGCGCCGGCTGCATATCGGGCATAGACGCCGGCGATGATGCACGTGAGTTTCCAGTAGCCGAACGCGATGTAGAAGTCGATGCCGGACAGGTCACGCCCGGAGGCCGCCTCGTATCGGGCGAGCACCTGCTCGCGCCGGAAGAATCCCTCGAGCGACGTCGGCGACGCCTGGGGGAGCGCGGCCTCGGCGCCGGGGTCGGTCCAGTAGACCCAGAGCAGCCCGACGTCGGCGAGCGGATCGCCGAGCGTGCAGATCTCCCAGTCGAGCACCGCGGCGACCGATCCGTCGGCCGACAGCATGCAGTTGTCGAGCCGGTAGTCACCGTGAACGATGGTTGTCGACGTCTGCACGGGAATCCGGTCCAGGAGCGCATCGTGAACCTGATCGACGGAGGC
>JAYTFP010000289.1:0-2667 GCA_043734285.1 Acidimicrobiaceae bacterium | reverse complement strand
GCGCCGACGCGTCCGAGATCGCGTCGGTTCGGCCAGCCCATTTCGAAGTCCTGCAGCGCGGCTGGCCGCTGCTCATCTGGGCTCCCGTCGACGTCGAGTTCCACGACGGCCGTTTCGCCACGTACCAGCTGCTGCTCGGGGCTGATCAACAACGTCCCGCCGACCTCGACGATCGGTTCGTCGTGGGCGAGATCAGCGCGCCCTCCGGCAACGCCTGGGTGTTCGATGCGCTTGCACACCCGGCGCTGTCGACCGCGTTCGTCGACCACATCGCGCCGCGACTGGGCATCGAGCACGTGACGATGCTCGCGGGCGAGCAGTCGAACACGTCACTGATCGCCGACAAACGCTGGATCGTCAAGGTGTTCCGGCGGCTCGAGGAGGGTGCGAATCCCGACATCGAGGTCACCAGCGCGCTCGGCGACGCTGGTTTCGACAAGATCGTCGCTCCGGTCGAGGTGTGGCGGCGCGGCGCCTACGACCTCGCGGTGATACGTCCCTTCCACGCTCGCGCGACCGAGGGACTCGACCTGGCCCGAGAGTCGATCGACGAGTTGCTGACCCGCCGCTGCCAGCCGCGCGAGACCACCCATGACTTCGGATCGTCGGCTCACGCGTTGGGAGCGACCAGCGCTGAGCTGCACGTGGCGTTGGCCCGCGCCTTCGGAGCCGAGCCGGCCGACCCGCAGGGGCTCGTCGAGTCGATGGTCGAGCACCTCCAGCGGATCGCTCCGCCGGGTCTGCCCACCGACCGCATCGAGGCGACCTATCGGCGGCTGCTCGACGCCGACGATCTCGGCTCGTTCATCCGCATCCACGGCGACCTGCACCTCGGTCAGGTCCTCTCGACCCGGCGGCACTGGGTCGTGCTCGACTTCGAGGGTGAGCCGACGCGTTCCCTCGCCGACCGGCGCCGCCTGTCGTCACCCCTGCGTGATGTCGCCGGCATGATCCGCAGCCTCCACTACGCTGCCGAACTGGCACTCGCCGATCGCGAGGATGCCGGCGAACGCGAGATCCAGGTGCTCGCCGAGGCCTGGGAGGACCGTTGTGTCGCCCACTACATCTCGGGGTATGCCACGGTCGACGAGGCGCACCGTCTCCTGCCGCACGATCGAGCGTCCCGCGATGCGCTCCTGATGCTCTTCGAACTCGACAAGGCCGTGTATGAGGTCGCCTACGAGGCCGCGCACCGACCCGAGCTGGTCGGAATCCCGGCGCGAGCAGTGCGGCGGATGCTCGGCCCCGACGTGCGGGAACGATGGTGAGCTGATGTCGTCGTCGCCGGGCGCCGGAGCCTCGCCGCCCGGCGATCTCGATCTGTACCTCTTCGGCGAGGGCCAGCACCGCCGCCTGTGGGAGTTGCTCGGGGCACACGTCGTCGACCACGGGGTCAGCTTCGCCGTGTGGGCGCCCAACGCGACCGGCGTCAGCGTTGTCGGCGACTGGAACTACTGGTCGCCCGGCGTCGACCAGCTGCAGCCGCTCGGCACGTCGGGTGTGTGGTGGGGGACCGTCGCCACGGCAATCGTCGGTCAGTACTACAAGTTCGTGCTCGTCGCCCGCGATGGCGAGGTGCTCGAACGATGCGACCCGATGGCCTTCGAGGCCGAGGTGCCGCCGCGCAACGCCAGCCGCGTCACGGGCCGCGACACCGAGTGGTCGGATGATGACGACTGGCGCCGGCGACGCGCGGAACGCAACGCCGGCCGCCTCGCGATCTACGAACTGCACGCGCGTGGCTGGCGACACCACGACGACGGCCGGCCGATGACCTACCGCGAAATGGCCGAGCCGCTCGCGGATCATGTCGCCGCGCTGGGTTTCACCCACGTCGAGTTCATGCCCCTGGCGAGCCACCCCTACGGCGGATCGTGGGGATATCAGCTCACTGGCTTCTACGCGCCCGACGCCCGTGGTGGATCGCCCGACGACCTGCGCGTGCTCATCGACACCCTGCACCAGCGCGGCATCGGCGTGATCGTCGACTGGGTGCCGGCGCACTTCGCGCGCGACGACGGTGCCCTCGCCCGGTTCGACGGAACCCCGCTGTACGAGCACGCGGATCCCACCCGCGGCGAACATCCCGACTGGGGCACGTTCGTGTTCAACCCCGGGCGTCACGAGGTGCGCAACTTCCTCGTCGCCAACGCGCTCTTCTGGCTCGAGGAGTTCCGTCTTGACGGACTGCGCGTCGACGCGGTCGCGTCGATGCTCTACCTCGACTACAGCCGCGAGCCAGGTGAGTGGACCCCGAACGCGCTCGGCGGTCGCGAAGACCTCGAGGCCGTCGACTTCGTGCGATCGCTGAACCGCGCCGTGGCCACCGACCACGAGGGTGCGCTCGTCATCGCCGAGGAGTCGACGTCGTGGCCGGGGGTGACGGCCTCACCGACCGATGGCGGGCTGGGGTTCACGCACAAGCAGAACCTCGGCTGGATGCACGACACGTTCGAGTTCCTGGTCCGCGATCCGGTCCACCGGCGGTGGCACCACCACGACCTGTTGCGGCCCTTCACCTACGCCTACGACGAGCGTTGGGTCCTGCCACTCAGTCATGACGAGTTCGTGCACGGCAAGGGGTCGTGGATCAGCCGGTTCCCGGGCGACCGCTGGCAGCAGTTGGCGACGTTGAGAACGCTGCTGGCATGGCAGTGGTGTTCGCCG
>JAYTFP010000288.1:0-2160 GCA_043734285.1 Acidimicrobiaceae bacterium | reverse complement strand
CGCAGCGCCGCGAGATCGAGCGCAGTGCGCACACCGTCGCGGATCGGGTGTACCGACGACCCCGGCACGTGTCGCCACACGACCGGTACCTCGGTGACCGAACAGCCGGCGTCGAGCGTCCGGCGGATCAACTCGACGTCGAAGGCGAACCGCTCGGACAGACACGCCGTCACGATCGGGTCGAGCTCGTGGCGTCGCAACACCTTGATGCCGCACTGCGGATCAGACGCGACGCGCAGCCCCAGGAGCCGCAGCAACGCGAGGAACACCCGTCCGCCGACCCAGCGGCCGAGGGGCTGGGCTCGACCGCGCCCACCGTCGTCGGTCGCCGATCGCCCTCGGCGGGTGCCCAGCACCAGCGCGGCCCCGTCGGCTGCGGCGACCAACGCCCCGATCGTGGCGAGACTGACCGGCAGATCGGCGTCGAGCAGTACGACGCGATCACCGCGAGCGACGGCCCAACCCGTCACGATCGCCGCGCCCTTGCCACGGTTGGTCGCCGAACGCACGACGCGCACGTGGTCGTCGAGGCGGGCGAAGTCGTCGGCAACGCCCGCGGTGTCGTCGATCGATCCGTCATCGGACACGACGATCTCCCACACACCGTCGAGATGTTCGCCGAGCCCGTCGAGCAGGGCGCGCAATGTCGTCGGCAGGCGGAGCGCCTCGCAGTAGGTGGGGACGATGATGCTGACCGCGGGCGTCGTTGCCATGACGTCAGCCGCCCCCGCTGTGACGGAGGATCACGACGTCGCCGCTGTCGCGCGGCATCGCGAATCGCGCCAACTCGTCGTTCCATCCGTCGTCGCGGGCCTGCGCCGCGAAGCCGCGGACTTTGCCGTCGGGCGTGAACAGGATCTTGTCGTGAAGGGCCAGGATCAGCACGCGCTCGACGCGCCGGCCTCGCACGACCGCCGTCGGATCGAGATCGGTCGCACGGGCGGCAGCCGGCTTCGTCGTGTCGGGGATGTCGATCCTCGGGTCCCAACCGCGCAGCATCCCCGCGAGGTCGATCGAGTTGGTGTTGAACAACTCCATGTTCCCCGACAGCGAGAACGAGATGTGGTTGCGTTCACCACCGGCGATCCGGCGCAGTTCGTCCGCGACCTCGCGGTTGAGCACCCGCCACTCGCGGGCCGCCTCGTGGAGGTGACTGCGTTGCGACGAGTGGAACCGCGTGTCGTACTCGTTGAACCCGTACTCGTAGTGCGCGGCGATGGTGACCGGCGGAGGCGCGATCCACCACACCTGCGCGAGCACCGACCACGCCTGCACGACAGCCGCGACGCCGATCACCGATGGGAGCGGGAACGACGCGGGAAGCGATGCCGTCGCAGCGAGGCCCGCGACGAGCGGAGCGAGCACGATGATCACCGGCAGCTCGAACCACACCCCGTTGTTCGACGTCGACGCGAGTGCGAGCACGCCGAGCCCCACGACCGCCGCGAGTGCCGCGGCTGATCGACCCTCGAACGCCGGCTCGTCGAGGCGTCGTGACCGGCGCCACACCCAGCTCACCACAGCGATCGCCAGCGCGACGAGTGCGACGACCGACAGCGTGTCGCCGATGCCGTCCTCGATCCGCGTGAGGCGGAACACGAGCCGGTCCCAGGCGTTGCCCGAGCCGAATCGGCCGGCACGCGGTCCGAACCCGTAGCCGAACAGGTAGTCGAACGTCGTCGACCACTCGACGACCCACCAGGGGCCGGCGACGATCACGGCGAGCCCCAACGCCTTCGCCAGGCCGACGAGCCGCGCCCGGTCGCCCCAGGCGACGATCACCCCGGCGAGCACGGCGCCGGGGAGGAAGGCGAGCGCCATCGTGCGCGACAGCAGCATCGCCGCGATCCCCAGGCCGTACATCCACGTCATGCGGTTGCGACAACCGTCGGAGCACACGAGTGCCCACATCGCGCCCGCCAACGACGCCGCCGCGCCGAGTCCGAGCCAGTACGACTCGGTCGCCAGCGCGACTGTCGGCATCACGATGACCGACGCGCCCGCGGCGAGCGCCGCCCACGGCCCCGCGAGCCGCGACGCGATCCCCGCGGCGGCGATGGCGGTGAACACCATCAGCAGCGGTTGGATCATCATCACCGTGCGCAGGTCGATCGGCCCGAGGAACAGCAGCGGGACCGACGCCAGCGGCACCAGCGGCCC
>JAYTFP010000287.1:0-3263 GCA_043734285.1 Acidimicrobiaceae bacterium | reverse complement strand
GCGCCGACGTTGATCAACGCCACGCCGCCGGAGAGCTTCGCGAGCCGCTCCTGCAACTTCTCGCGATCCCAGTCGGAATCGGTGTCCTCGACCTCGCGCTTGATCTGCGCGATGCGGCCCTTGACGTCGTCCTCGTTGCCGGCGCCCTCGACGATCGTCGTGGCGTCCTTCGTGATGACGACCTTGCGGGCACGGCCGAGCAGGTCGAGCGTGGTGTTGTCGAGCTTGAGGCCGACCTCTTCGCTGATGACCTGGCCTCCGGTGAGGATCGCGAGGTCCGCGAGCATCGCCTTGCGGCGCTCGCCGAACCCCGGGGCCTTGACAGCGACCGAGCTGAACGTGCCGCGGATCTTGTTGACCACGAGGGTCGCCAGGGCTTCACCCTCGACGTCTTCGGCGATGATCAACAACGGCTTGGCCGACTGCATGACCTTCTCGAGGATCGGGAGCATGTCCTGGACCGAGCTGATCTTGCCGTTGACGATCAGGATGTACGGATCGTTGAGGATCGACTCCTGGCGCTCTGCGTCGGTGACGAAGTACGGCGAGAGGTAGCCCTTGTCGAACTGCATGCCCTCGACGAACTCGAGCTCCATGCCGAACGTGTTCGACTCTTCGACCGTGACCACGCCGTCCTTGCCGACCTTGTCGATGGCGTCGGCGATGACGTCACCGATCTTCGGGTCGGCTGCGGAGATGGCCGCGACCTGGGCAATCTCGGACTTGTCGTCGACGTCCTTCGCCTGCTTGGCGATGGCGTCGACCGCGGCGGCGACTGCCGCCTCGATGCCACGCTTCAGGCCGAGCGGGTTCGCCCCGGCCGCCACGTTGCGGAGGCCTTCCTTGATGATGGCCTGGGCCAGCACCGTGGCGGTCGTCGTGCCGTCACCGGCGACGTCGTTGGTCTTGGTCGCGACCTCTTTGACGAGCTGCGCGCCCATGTTCTCGAACGGGTCCTCGAGCTCGATCTCACGAGCGATCGAGACACCGTCGTTGGTGATGGTCGGAGCGCCGAACTTCTTGTCGAGCACGACGTTGCGGCCTTTCGGGCCGAGCGTGACCTTGACGGCATCGGCGAGCTTGTTCACGCCGGCCTCGAGTGCGCGTCGCGCCTCTTGGTCGAACTTCAGGATCTTTGCCATGTGTTGTGCTCTCTTTCGACTCGGTCGGCGCGAATCAGTTGGCGATGGCCAACACGTCGCGGGCGGCCAGGATCAACAGGTCTTCGCCGTCGACGCTGATCTCGGTGCCGCCGTACTTGCTGTAGATGACCTTGTCGCCGACCTTGACCTCCATCGGGATGCGCTCGTTGTCGTCGCCGAAACGACCGGCGCCCACGGCGAGGACTTCGCCCTTCTGGGGCTTCTCCTTGGCGGTGTCGGGGATGACGAGACCGCTCGCGGTCTTCTCCTCGGCTTCAGCGGGACGGACGACGATACGGTCTTCCAGTGGCTGCAGGTTCATGCAGATGCCTCCATTGACGGTGTGCAGGTAGTTGTTCGGGAGCACCGACGGTTAGCACTCGACCGATGCGAGTGCCAACCTAGCACTCGATCAAGGGGAGTGCTAACGCTGCCTCCCCGTGCCGCATGGGCGGCAATGGCTACGCCGTGACCGGCAGCGTGAGATTCGGGTAGGCGCCCGTGTCGAGACCGCTGGGGCCGACCTGCTCGAGGCGGTACCAGGCGGCGGCAGCGACCATCGCGGCGTTGTCGGTGCACATCGAGCGGCTCGGCAGGAACGCCCTGAAGCCGTCGGCCACGCAGACGTCGAGGATCGACTCGCGCAGTTGTGAATTGGCCGCGACTCCCCCACCGATGCAGAGACCCTTGGCCCCGATCTCGTGCGCGGCGCGCCGCGCCTTGGCGACCAGCACCGAGACGACCGCGTGTTGGAACGACGCGGCCACATCGGCCGTCTCGACAGTCGGGTGCTTGCGGACCCAGTTGACCACGGCAGTCTTGATACCGCTGAAGCTGAAGTCGTACCCGTCGTTGAGCAGCGACTGGGGGAAGGCGATCGCGTTCGGGTCGCCGGACATCGCCAGGTGATCGATCGCCGGGCCGCCGGGGTACCCGAGGCCGAGGAACCGGGCGACCTTGTCGAACGCCTCGCCCGCGGCGTCGTCGAGCGTTGACCCGAGGATCTGGTAGCGGCCTGGGCCGTCCATGCGCACGAGCAGGGTGTGGCCACCCGACACGAGCAGCACCACCAACGGCATCTCGATCTCGGGGTCTTCGATCAACGCCGCGTACAGGTGCGCCTCGAGGTGGTTGACCTCGACGTAGGGCACGCCCCACACCAACGCGAGTGCCTTCGCCGCGCTGACCCCGATCAGCAGCGAGCCGATCAGCCCGGGCCCCGACGTCGCGCCGACCGCGGCGATGTCGCTGTCGATGATGCCCGCCGAGATGACGGCCTCGGCGATCACCGGAACGATCAATTCGAGGTGTGCGCGGCTCGCGATCTCGGGGACGACACCGCCGTAGCGCGCGTGCAGGTCGATCTGGCTCGACACCACCGACGAGAGCACGGTCGATCCGCCGGCGACGACGGCCGCAGCGGTCTCGTCGCACGAGGTCTCGATGCCCAGGATCGGGGCGTCGGGAGGCAGCACGAGCGCGGTCATCGCCCCGACACTAGCGATCCGCGCCAGGGCCGAGGCCCCTTCGCCACATGATCACGGCGTCCTCGTTGCTCTCCGCGTAGTAGCGCGGCCGCACGCCGTCGTCGACGAATCCGAACGAGCGGTAGAGGGCACGCGCCGCCGCGTTGCCCTCACGGACCTCGAGCGTGACGTCGTCGAGTCCCAGCGTTCGGGTCTCGTCGAGAAGGCGTTGCACGAGATGTCGGGCGATCCCCTCGCGACGCCGCTGCGGATCCACACCGAGGTTCGTCACGTGCGTCTCGAACCCGGTGGTCATCAGACACGCGAATCCCACCAGGAGCGAGTGCGGGGCGATCGCGACGAAGCTCCGCGACGACACCTGCTTCAGCTCCGACTCGAACAGGTCGTACGACCAGGGCCGCGGGTTGGTCAGGTCCTCGATGGCGACGACGCCTCGAAGGTGGCGTCGGCGCATCGGCACGATCTCGACCTCGGTCGCGACCAAGGCTCAGCGGTCCCGCGTGACCCAGTTGATCTCGGCGTCGGGCTTACGCAGGTAGATCGGCTGGAGCGACCCGGGCTGCTCGAACTCTTCGCGCAGCGCCTGCGCGTGGGCGAGCTGCACCAGCGACGACGAGCTCGGGTACGACCAGCT
>JAYTFP010000286.1:0-10585 GCA_043734285.1 Acidimicrobiaceae bacterium | reverse complement strand
GGTCACCGCGGCGGCGATGTTGTCGACGTCGGTCGAGAGTTGGGTGAAGCCGTGAACTCCTGCGTCGACTGCGGCCAACCCTGCCCCAACAAAGAGACTTCTTTGTAGAGTTCGATCCCATGAGCGTCGACTTCAGAACACGGTGGGACGGCGACGTCACGCCCCTCGATTCGATCGCCTTCTTCGACAGCCGGCTGCCGCAACTGCTCGAGGAGCGCGCACCGCTCCTCGCCTCGGCCTCGCATCTCGACCTGCGACCGATGACGGTCGAGGTCGACGGCCGCTGCTGGGTGCTCTCACGCGACGACACGGGTCGCATCGCGATCACCGGCGACACGGCCGGCGACGCGACGCAGGCGCCTGTTCACCTGCGACTCACGACGCAGCAGGTGTCCGATCTGGTGAACGATCAGATCACCCCAGTCGGGATGATGACCGGCGGCGCTCTCGACCTCGTTCGAGGTCGGATCGGACGGGTGCTCGACTGGTGGCTCGTCCTGCGCTGCGCGCTCGACGGCATCGCGATCTACCAGGCCGGCGACATTTCGCTGCCCGACGACCTGGCGCGTAGGTTCACCCTCGACGACGACCCGGATGACATGCGCGAGTTCCTCGAGTCCGCCGGATTCCTCCATCTGCGCGGCGTGTTCAGCGAGCAGGAGATGGGCCGCATCTCCGACGAGATGGATGCTGCGGCTCCCGAGTACGAGCCGGGCGACGGCAACAGTTGGTGGGCGACGGTCGCCGGCGGCGATCAACGCATCGTGCGGATGCAACGCTTCGACGAACGCTCGACCGGCGCGGCCGAACTGCTCACCGACCCGCGCTTCACCGCCCTCGGCGGCCTGCTCGGCGACGATCACGACGTCGATTGGTCGAACGGCAATCGTATCGAAGCGCTCTACAAGCCGATCGATGTCGTCGAGGGCATCTCCGACGTGCCGTGGCACAAGGACTGCTCGCTCGGCCGGCACAGCTACGAGTGCTGCATGCTGACAGTCGGCATCTCGGTCACCGGCGCCGACGCGACGTCGGGCCAACTCCGTGTGATCGCCGGATCGCACCGCGCGCTGGTGTGGCCGTCGCTCCTCGACACCGCCCCGCTCGATCTGCCCGACGTACCCCTCGCGACCGGGACCGGCGACGTCACCATCCACCTCAGCTGCACGCTGCACATGGCGCAGCCACCGGTCGACCGCGAGCGACGCGTGCTCTACACAGGGTTCCGCCTGCCGCCCCGCGATCCGGCGGCGACCGACGAGGCGCAACGACGACTCGCCCGGAGTGCCCGCGAGACGGCGCCGCTCAACACGAGCCAGTCGGCCGCTGCGGCGGGCCAGGCTGCTTCACAGCTAGGGCGCTCTCTCAATTGAGCGAGCCGCCTCTCGGCGCTCGCTCTATTCCTCGCAGTAACCCGACATCAGCTCACGAGCGCATTACGTCGCGGACCTGCGTGAGGAGGTCGTCCTCGCGCCGGTGGTACACGGTCGTCACGCCGGTCGCCGTCTGGTGCGCGTCGGCGATCCACTCCATCACCCGGTGGCAGTCGTCGGACTCGCGGACTCGAGTGATCCCACCGATCACGACCTCGGGATGCGCGCTCTCGAGCGAGATCGCCAACGGCAGCGCGTAACCGCACTCGAGCATCAGACCGATCGTGCCGTTGTACAGCGGCTGGAGGTGCAGGCTCGGCGCGTCGCTCGGATCCTCGCCGCGGCGCTGGCGCCAGGTACTGCGCACGCGCTGCACGAGGTTGGCCGCGAGTCGCAGGTCTTGGCTGCCGCTCGCCGCCATGGCCAGCAACTGTCCACCGAATTCGATCTGTCGCGTCAACGCATCGCGCATCAACGTGTTGTTCGCCCTCGCGAGCACGGGGTCGAGCTTCACGCGGCGACGGCTGGCGGTCTGCGGCACGCTGAAGAAGCTGCGGCAGAAGCTCTGCAGGACCTGCACCGTCGGCAGGCTAAACACCTGCCGCGTGGTCACCATGCGACTCACCAGCAGGTTCGACCGCATCGCCATCTCTTCGATGTTCGTGCGCTCGTCGAGCACGCCGAACGTCCGGTCCTCGGCGCACATCGACACGAGCAACGCGCCGAGGACGAGCGCGATGTCGATGATCTGGCCGTGGTTCGTGACGAGCGCGACGTTGCGGCCCTCGACGCAGAGGCCGTGATACAGATCGGTCAGCAGGTGCGCGTACGTGGGGTCGCGGAACGCGGTGAGCAACAGTCGATCGAAGTCGGGATACGCGGCACGCCCGTAGAGATGCACCGTCTCGACACTGTCGGTGCTCGGCTCGGCCACCACGCAGGTCGCCCGATGGAAGTCGAGCTGCGGCGAGAACGGCATCGGTTGGAGCAGCGAGCCGTGACTCGCCCTCGCCAACGCGGCGATGCTGCGGTAGTACGCGCCGGCATCGGCGGCCGCGAGCACCCGGCGCGCCTCGTCGACGACCTCGTCCTCGGGCGGGACCTCGTTCTCATCCATCGGCGTCGAGCGTAGGTCGACGGGCGCGGCCGGACCTACGCTGATGCCGTTGCGGTCTCCATTGACGCACCAAGGGAGGATCCATGGCTCGGCTACCGCTACCCGACACGCCCGGCGACGAGGTGACCCGCGTCTGGTCGATCAATCCTGCGATGGGCTACACGACCGCCACGTTCTCGAACAAGGTCTACGAGAAGTCGACCCTGCCGGTCACCGAGCGCGAGTTGGCACGCATGCGCATCGCCGAGATCAACGGCTGCGCGATCTGCCAGTCGACCCGATCGGCGACGATGGCCGGGAGCGACGATGCAGAGGAGCGCTACGCCAACGTGTCGCGCTGGCGCGAAGTCGACCTCTACTCGCGTCGCGAACAACTCGCGATCGAGTGCGCCGAGCTGTTCGCGCTCGACCATCAACAGATGACGCAGGGCTTCTTCGATCGCTTGCGCGAAGAGTTCAGCGACTCGGAGATCCTCGATCTGCTCGTGTGCATCTCGGCGTTCCTGGCCAACGGCCGGTTGGTGAGCGTGCTTGGTGTCACTCAGGACTGCCTCATCGAGCTCGCGTAGTTTGCACGCATGACCTCATCACTCGCGTTGAACGGAATGTCGGGATTCATCACCGGCGGCGGCAGTGGCATCGGCCTCGGCGGAGCGGAGGCGCTCGTGCGTGACGGTATGTCCGTCACGATCATGGGCCGCAATGCCGAGAAGCTCGAAGGCGCCGCACAGCACCTGCGAACGATCGCTCCCGACGGCGCCACCGTCACCGCGTGTCCCGGTGACGTGACCGACGAGGCGCAGGTCGCCGCCGCAGTCGCGACCGCGACCGCCGTCACCGGTCGACTCGAAGCCTGCGTGGCCGCCGCGGGTGACGGCACGATCGGCCCCGTGATCGCTCTGTCGCTCGACGAGTGGAATCGCGTGCTCGCCGTCTCGCTCACCGGCGTCTTCCTCACGTTCAAGCACGCCGGCGCCGCGATCTCACGGTCGGGGGGCGGCGCGATGGTCGCGATCTCGTCGCTGGCCGGCTCGACGACCCACCGGTTCATGGGGCCGTACAACGCGGCGAAGGCAGGCGTCGACATGCTCGTGAAGACCACGGCCGACGAGCTCGGCCAGGTCGGCGTGCGCGTCAACTCGATCCGGCCGGGGATCATCCGAACCGACCTGGTCGCGACGGTGACGCCCGAGGACTCGATCGGTCAGAGCTACCTCGCAGGGATGCCGATCAGCCGCTTCGGCGAGGTGAGCGACGTCGCTCCGGTCATCCGCTTCCTGTGCGGACCCGAGTCGTCGTTCATCACAGGCGAGACGATCCACGTCGACGGCGGCCACCACCTCCGCGGCGGGCCCGACTACTACGAGATCACGCACGCGCTCTACGGCGACGCGGCCGACGGCGTCGCACCGCCCGCCTGAGGCAGCGTCGATTCAGTCGTCGCTGTCGGGCGACTCGACGAGGTCAGAGCCCTCGTCGTCAGAGCCCTCGTCGTCACCACGCACGGTGATCGCCGAGCGTTGCGCGCCGCCGGCGTCGAACGCGCGGCTCAGCAGGCGGCCCTTCGGCTGGAGCAAGGTGTCGTGCCGCGCCGGGCGACGCGCACGGGTGGGCGGCGGCTCGGGACGGCTGGCGACCGGCGCCAGCGGATCGCCGACGGGCTCCTCGGGTTCGACCGCTGACTTCTTGTCCTTCTTGCCCGGGCTCTTTCCCTTGCCCTTGGCCTTGTTGCGCGCTTGTTCCTTCTTCCGCTTCGGATCGTCGGGCTTCTTCTTGCTCTTGGCCATGGTGTCGGGGTCGTCGTCGAACAGGCCATCGGATTGCTCCGCGGCACCGTGCTCGAGCGTCGGGGGGTCGAGGGGGGCACCAGTATGGCCGTCGTCGTCCTCGGCTCGGAAGTCGGGCTCCGACAGAGTTGGAGAGACCTCCACCGGTGCGACGAACTCGGCCCGTGCCTCTTCGATCTGGCCCCACCGTCGCGGGAACCGCGGACCGCTGTTCGGCGCGACGGCCGCGGGGATCTCGGTCGGCTCGACGGCGGGCGCGGCCACCTCGTCACCGCGGCGATCGAGGACGACCCAACCCCGAGGCGCGCTCAGTCGCTGCGCGTGATCGTCACAGAGCGGCTGGCCGCTCGGGTGCGCGCGGACGATCTGATCGAGCCACACCTGCCGCGCGACGGCGTCGTAGGTGATCGACACGATGGCTTCCCGGTTGCAGCCCGGCCGGCGGCACGACCAACCCATATCGGCTCACGCTACCGCTGGGTGTCGGCTGGAGCGTGCGCCGAGAGGCGGCACGCTCTTTCGAGAGAGCGTGCTGTCGGCGAAGCCGACGAATCGTTGGCCACGCGGGAGCCAGGCTTCTCCGCCCCACTTCGACCAGCGTGCGCCGAGGTCACCGACGCGCGCCGGTCGGCACCACTCGGAGATCGGTGATCTGCACCGAGCGCGGCATCTGCAGCGCCTGGACGACGCACGCCGCGACATCGCCGGGCGCGATCGAGTCGGCATCGCCCTCGACATCGTCGACGTCGTGGTCATCGGCATCGACCTCGTCGGACGGCGCACGCACGCCGCCGGCGAACACGCTCGTGACCCGGACCGCGGTGCCGGCCAACTCGCCCCGCAGGCTGTCGGCGAGACCACGCAGGCCGTGCTTCGTCATGGCGAACTGAGCGCTGCCGGCTTCGGCCCGCAGGCCCTCGACCGAGTTGAGGAACACGATGTGACCGCCCGCGACCTGCAACTGCGGCAGCATCTTCTGCGAGAGGAGGTACGGGCCGCGCAGGTTCACGAGGTACTGCTCGTCGAGGTCGACGACCGTGCCGGTCGCAACGTCAGCGGCGACCTGCACGCCGGCGGAGTGCACGAGGATGTCGACAGGGCGATCGAACCGGTCGATGAAGTCGGCGACGCTGTCGATGTCGGACGCGCTGCCGAGATCGCACTGGAGATAGAGCAACGGCGCGTCGACGCCCGCCTCGTGCGAGGTACCGCGCAGGCGAGCCACGTCGCGACCGACGATGCAGACGCGCGCTCCCGCCTCGACGAGACCCAGTGCGATCTCACGCCCGATGCCGCTCGACCCACCCGTGACGACGGCGACCTTGCCGTGCAACGGGCGGTCGCTGCTGCGGCGGTCCATCGGCTCGGCGTTCGACTCGTCGGGGAACGACTCGACGGTGATCACGACGCCGCCGGGATCGGCCGACACGTCGTTCGTATCGGCGCTGCGCACATCGATGACGGTCTCGTCATCCCTCGCGGCTGCCCTCACGGCGGTTCTCATTCCCAGCATTTTGCTCCACCCACCGTCATCGACTCAGGCCCGGGCGACGCCCGTGATCTCGCCGCACCCAGCCACCGAACGGTAGCAAAGGCGTTCGACGGGTCACATAGGGCGAAGTGCTCATGCGGTGGGCCGCACGGCTGCGCGACGCCACTCAGGCGGTCACGTCCGCGTCAGCCTCGGCATCGTCGACCAGCCGGTCGCACGTCGGGCACCAGAGGCGAACCTCGACCGTCGAACCGCACGCTCGATGGTGCGCCGCCTCGGCATCGGCTCGCTCATCGCCGTGATGACGACTGCCCCACGACGCCAGCAACGACAGCGCCGAGGCCAGGTCGCGACCCGGCCCGGTCAGCTCGTAACTCATCCGTAGCGGCCGTTGTGAGTACGGCACGGCGGTGATGATCCCGTCGGCCTCGAGCTGGCGCAGGCGTTTGGTCAGGACGTTCGGCGCGATGCCGTCGAGCTGCTCGGCGAGCTGCCCGAACCGTTGGGGGCCGGCCAGCAGGGCGTCGACGAGGAGCAACGTCCAGCGATCCCCGATCCGGGCCAGGGCTTCTTCCAAGGAGCTCGCCACGACTGGAGTATCCATCATCTGCCGCCCTTTCTCCGTGTTCGGGGATAGTGACTTGCTCTTTGCAAGTTACTAGCTACACTCGATTTCGATCACCGCCACGGAGGCCACCACCCATGACATCCACCTCGCTCCTCTCCTCGTTCGAAGACACCGCCCGATCGGTCAGCCACTCGGTCGGACCCGCAACGGTCGGCATCGGTCGCGGCGGCCGCGGCAGCGGCGTGGTGATCGCGCCCGGCAAAGTGCTCACCAACGCGCACAACCTGCGTGACCGCACCACGCTCGTGACGTTCGCCGACGGGCGCGCCGTCCAGGGGTCCGTCGCCGGCGTCGACGCCCACGGCGACCTCGTCGTCCTCGACGTCGATACCGCGGAAATCGAACCGCTGGCCTGGGCCGACGACTTGCCCGACACCGGATCGGTCGTCTTCGCGCTGGCTCGCTCGGCTCGTGGGGCGCGCATCAGTTTCGGCCTGGTCTCGGGGACGGGTCGAGGCTTCCGCGGCCCCGGCGGACGTCCGATCGCCGGCAGCCTCGAGCACACCGCGCCCCTCGCACGCGGCTCGTCAGGTGGACCGCTGGTCGACGTCGCGGGCCGACTCGTCGGGCTCAACACGCATCGGCTCGGCGAAGGCTTCTACCTCGCGTTGCCCGCCGACGCGGCGACGCGGCAGCGCATCACCAAGTTGAGCGCGGGTGAGTCGCCGGAACCGCTCACGCTCGGCATCGTCATCACTCCCCCGCAGGTCGCGCGGCGCATGCGTCGGGCTGTGGGTCTCGAGCCGCGCGGCGGTCTGTTGGTTCGTCGCGTCGAAGAGGGTGCTCCGGCGGATCGAGCTGGGCTCCGCCAGGGCGACCTCATCGTGCGCGCCGGTTCCGTCGACATCGCCACGACCGACGATCTCTTCGGTGTGCTCGCGACGCACGAGCTCGGCGAGGCGCTCGACGTCGCGATCGTGCGCGGCAACGACGACTCGACCGTCACCGTCTCGTTCGACGCCCCAGCCGAGGCCGGGTCAGCTCCGGCCGCGGGCTGACGCGTTCGCCAGACGATCGCGTGAGCCCGCGGCTTGGTGGCAGCTACTCGCCGAGGGTGGCCGTCAGGTGACCCGCGGCGTCGACGTAGTCGCTGACCATGTCGAAGATGACGTCGCGGGTCTTGCGGACCTTGTTCATCTGACCGACGACCTGGCCGACCGGGTTGAACTGCACGGCCCGCGCCTGCTCGGGGTAGTGGTGGCCGCGGGCGACCGCCTCGCCGGTGATCATGAACTGCAACGGCATGCCCAGCGGCTTGGGGTTGTCGGGGTTCTCCCACGCCTCGGTCCACTCGTTGCGCAGCATGCGGCACGGCTTGCCGGTGAAGCTGCGGCTGCGCACGGTGTCCTTCGACGTCGCGTCGAGGTACTGCTGCATCTGCGCCGGCGGCACGTCGGCCTCTTCGACGGTGAGCCACAACGACCCGGTCCACACACCCGCGGCACCCATCGCCATGGCCGCGGCCATCTGGCGGCCGGAGCCGATGCCACCCGCGGCAAGCATCGGGGTCGGGGCGATCGCGTCGATGACCTGCGGCCACAACACGATCGAGCCGACATCACCGGTGTGCCCGCCACCCTCGCCGCCCTGCGCGATGACGATGTCGATGCCGGCTTCCTTGTGACCGATCGCCTGCTTCACCGAGCCGCACAGCGCCGCGACGAGACGGCCGGTCGACTGGATCTCGTTGACGATCTCCGCGGGCGGCGTGCCCAACGCGTTGGCGATCAGCTTCACCTTCGGATGTGACAGCGCGACCTCGACCTGCGGTCCCGCGGTGGCCTCGGTCCAACCGAGCAGCTCGGGAGCCTTCTGATCGTCGGGCAACTCGGGCACGCCGTGATCGGCGAGCAGCGTCTTGACGAACTGGCGGTGCTGCTCGGGGATCATGGCCCGCAGCTCTTCCTCGAGCTTGCCCGGGTCCATCTCGCCCATGCCCTCGTACTTCATCGGGATGACGATGTCGACGCCATACGGCTTGTCGCCGACGTGCTCGTCGATCCAGGCGAGCTCGGTCTCGAGCTGCGCGGGCGAGAAGCCCACCGCGCCGAGCACGCCGAGGCCGCCCGCGTTCGAGACGGCGGCGACCACGTCGCGGCAATGGGTGAAGGCGAAGATCGGGAACTCGATACCGAGTCGTTCACAAAGTTCGTTCTGCATGCCCGACATGCTACGGCGAAACTGGAACGCGTTCTAGTTCGGGTTCGGGGACGCCGCTCGGTAGCCTCCGGAGCCATGCCCGCCCTCCGACTGCGCACCGACAGCGAGGCGCTGGCCACCCATTTCGACGCGATCCGGACCCGGCTCGAGGTCCCGACCGAGTTCGCTCCCGCCGCGCTCGAACTCGCCACGGCGAGAGCCGCCGCGGGGTTGGCCGGAAGCGACACACCCCGCGACTACGTCGAACGGCGCGATGTCGAGTTCCTCTCGATCGATCCAGAGGGCAGCCGCGACCTCGACCAGGCACTGCGCATCGAGCGCAACGGCAGCGGGTTCCGCTTCTTCTACGCGATCGCCGACGTCGCGGCCTGGGTCGAGCCCGGCGACGCGATCGACAGCGAGGCGCGCCGTCGCGGCACGACGGTCTACTGCCCCGACATGCGCATCCCGCTCCATCCGCTCGACCTCAGCGAAGGCGCCGCGTCGCTGCTCGCCGACGAGGACCGCCCCGCGCTGCTCTGGGAGATCTCGCTCGACCAGCGCGGCGAGATCAGTGACATCGCTGTGGCGCGGTCGCTCGTACGCAACCGCCGCGCCATGTCGTACACCGCCGTGCAACAACAACTCGACGCGGGCACGACCGACGAGTCGCTCCGGCTCATCGAAGAGGTCGGGCGACTGCGACGCGACCTCGAGACGGCGCGCGGTGGCGTCAGCCTCATCCTCCCCGAGCAACAGGTCGAACACGTCGACGACCACTTCGAACTCCGGTACGAGCCGACGCTCGCCGTCGAGGACCACAATGCGCAGCTCTCGCTCTGCTGCGGGATCGCGGCCGCATCACTGATGATCGGCGCGGGCTTCGGGCTGCTCCGCACCCTGCCGCCGGCCGATGCCGAGTCGCTCGACCAGTTGCGGCGTCACGCGCTGGCGCTCGGCGTCGCCTGGCCCGACGGCATGTCATACGCGACGTGGGTGCGCACCCTCGACGCGACGACGCCGCAGGGCGCAGCGCTCATGCACCAGTGCGCGCAGACGCTGCGCGGCGCCGGCTACGCGGCGTTCGACGGTGACCTGCCCGCGGAACATCGACACGAGGCGATCGCCGCGGACTACGCGCACGTGACCGCCCCCTTGCGCCGGCTCGCCGATCGTTTCGCCAACGAGTGCGTGCTCGCCGCGGCAGCGCACGGACGCCCTCCCGCGTGGGTGATCGAGGCGCTGCCCCTCCTCGCCCCGATCATGGCCGAGACGGGGCGTCGCGCCAACGCCGTCGACCACGCCTCGGTCGACGTGATGGAGGCCGCGGTGCTGTCTGGTCGCGTGGGTGATGTCTTCGAGGCGGTGGTCACGTCGACCCGTCACGGTGTCGCGACCGTGCAACTGCTCGATCCGGCGGTGATCGCCGCGGTTCACGACGCGACGCTCACCGCAGGCACCGACGTGCGGGTGCGTCTCGTCAATGCCGACTTCGACGGCCCGACAGTCACCTTCGCGACGCAGCGGTGACGCGTCGCGAGCTGCCCGCCTACTCCTTCAGCGCTGCGATGAACACCTTGGCGATCGCATCCGGATCGTCCTCGGCCTTCCCGCCGTTCGGCGTCAGGTCGACCAACGTGACGAATGGGCGCACGGCCGACACAGCGCGGATGACCTCGTTATAGCTGCCGACAGCCGCGGCGGTGAGGCCGGCGTCGTCCCACGGTGGAATGACCGCGACGAGCAGCCGTGTGACGCCGGCAGCCTTCAGTCGGTCGAGCAGCGCGGCGAACGCGGTGCGGAACGTCGCGATCGGCACCGAACGCAAGGCCTCGTCGTCACCGACCCACAACGCGCCCACTGTCGGGTGCAGTCGATCGAGATCGGCTTGGAGGTTCGACCCGTCCGCTGCGGTGAACCCCGCGCGGCCGAGATTGACCATCGTCGCCTGATCGGCGAGCCCTGATTGGAACACCTGTTGGGCCCAGTTCGTCGAGGCTCCGCCGCGCCGGCCCCGTCCCCGAGCGCGCTCGCCGCCGACGACCACGA
>JAYTFP010000285.1:0-5535 GCA_043734285.1 Acidimicrobiaceae bacterium | reverse complement strand
ACACGGCACCGATGGCGACGATGCGGCCCCTGCCGAACCCGAGGTCGACGCCGGTGCCGCCGACCCGGCGACCCGGCTCCTGCATCCCGGCGAGGGCGGCTATGACGAGGCGCTCGCCGAGTGGGACAGTCAGCAGCACCCCGATCGCCCCGCCGCGGTGTCCACGCCCACGGGTCGCCAGGAGGCGATGCACGTCGTCCACGCTGTCGCCGAGTCGCCCGATCACGAGATCGCCGCCGCCGTCGAGCAGCTCGCCGACCCCGATGCCAGCGTCGAGGCCCTTCGCCACGTGCTCGTCGGCGGTGTTCACGCGGTCGAGGACTTCGCGGCCGAGGTGGCCGAGGCCGAGGGCGGCGATCCGCTGCCTGCCCACGAGGCGACCAAGATCATCGGCGAGGTGCTCGCCGAGCTCGACGCCTGATCGAACTCGCCGGCCCGCGGTCAGCGACCGATGAAGTCGGGGCCGCGCTTGTCCTTGAATGCGGCCATGCCCTCGACCAGATCGGCCGAGGCGGTGGCGAGGGCCTGGAAATGGCCCTCGAGTTCGAGGGCGTCGGACAGGTCGGTCTCGAAGCTGCGATTCAGGAGGCGTTTCGTCATGCCCATCGCCCGGGTCGGCGCGCCCGCGAGTCGTGCGGCCAACGTGTCGACGGCGATCGACATCGTGTCGAGATCGTCGGCGGCGGAGTAGGCGAGGCCCGCGTCGACCGCCGCGGCGCCGTCGACCCGCTCGCCCAACATCAGCATCGCTTTCGCGCGTGCCATCCCCACCAGCCGCGGCAACAGGTACGCGCCACCCGCGTCGGCGACCAGACCCCAGCGGTCGAACGTCCAACGGAACGACGACTCGGGGCAGACGAAGACGAAGTCGCACGCGAGCGCGAGGTGCGCGCCCGGTCCGATGGCCACGCCGTTGACCGCAGCGATGGTCGGCTTGTCGAGTTCCCAGAGTTCGCGGATGAACGTCTGCACGCCGGCGCGCAGCGCCTCGGACGTCGTGCGCGGATCGAAATCGGGCTGCCCGGCCTTCGACACAGTCGAGGCGCGGAGGTCCATGCCCGAGCAGAACGCCCCGTCCACGCCGGTGAGCACGAGGACCCGCACCGCCGGGTCGACGCGCGCCGAGCGGATCGCCGCGACGAGTTCGTCGCGCATCTCGACCGTCAGCGCGTTCGCGGCATCGGGGCGATCGAGGGTCAGGCGGCAGACGCCGTCGGCGATGTCGACGCGGAGCACGGCGGCGACTCAGCCGTTCCTGGTCAAGATGTTGACGACCGACACGCCCGAGCCGCGGCCGCCCACGTTGTGCTGCAACGCGAACCCAGACCGTAGCGCGACCTGCCGCTGGTCGGCCTCTTCGCGCAGCTGCCACCAACATTCGGTCAGTTGGGCAATGCCGGTCGCGCCGATCGGATGTCCCTTTGCGAGCAGGCCGCCCGACGTGTTCACGGGGATCGAGCCGTCGAGCGCGGTGTTGCCCTCGAGGGTGAACGGACCGCCCTTGCCCTTCTCGCAGAAGCCGAGATCTTCGATGTCGAGGATCTCGGTGATCGTGAAGCAGTCGTGCACCTCGGCCATGTCGAGGTCGCCCGGGCCGACGCCCGCCATCGCATACGCCCGCTGCGAGGCGAGCGTGGTCGCCGGCAGTCCGACGAACGTCGACTTCTCGTGCAGGTAGGGGTGGTCGGTGGCCACACCGAATCCGGCGACGAACACCGGCTTGTCGGTGAACTCGGCGGCGCGTTCGGGTGAGCAGAGCAGGATCGCCGCCGCGCCGTCGGTCTGCGGACAGCAGTCGAGCAGATGCAGCGGGTGGCAGACCGGGGGCGAGGCGAGCACCTGCTCGATGGTGATCTCGTTCTGGAAGTGCGCGTATGGGTCGAGTGCTCCGTTATGGTGATTCTTGACGGCCACCGATGCCAGCATCTCGCGGGTCGTGCCGTACTCGTGCATGTGCCGGGTCGCGAACGGTGCGAACAGCACCGGCGCCGATTCGCCACGGGTCAGCACGGGATGGCCCGATGCGGCGCGGGCGAGCAGACCCTCTTCCGCCGACTTGTCGCGCATCTTCTCGACGCCGATGACCAACACCACGTCGTACACGCCCGATGCGACGGCCATCGCTCCGACCCGGAACGCATCGCTGCCCGTCGGGCAGGCGTTCTCGATGCGGGTCGATGCCACGCCGGCCAGCCCGATCGCACTCGGCACCGTGTTGCCACCGATGCCCTCCTGGCCCCACAGCGTGCCCCGCTGCGTCGCGACGAACACCGCATCGACGGCCGACGGATCGAATCCATGGTCGACCGACGCGACGGCCGCGTCGAACGCGCCCTTCGCCATCTGCTCGTAGCCCTGCTCGAACAGCTCGCCCATCTTGATGAGCCCGGCGCCGATGACCACGGCACGGTTCCACGGCGCGCTCACGAGGCGACCGCCGCAGTCACAGCCACTTTCCATCCGTACACGGGAACGCCGCGCTCGACCGTGTAGCGCCGCAGCACGAGCTCGACCGGCGCGTCGATAGCCAGGTCGGCACCGCCACCAACGCCCTGGAACATCACCCGGGAGCCGTCGTCGAGGTCGACGCACACCAGCGGCAGCGGCGCGACGAACGGCGCGGGCATGGCGTGATTGATCACGAAGGTCTGCACAGTGCCCGTGCGGGCGAGGCCCACGTCGTCGAACTTGTCGCCGCCACACGACAGGCACGCGGGATGGATGCCGGGCGGGAAGTTGATCGTGCCGCAGTCGACGCACCGCGCGCCGACGAGGCCCAGGATGTCGCGGCTGTCGCGCACGAACATCGCGCTGCCGGGCGGAACGGCCATCTCGACCTGCTCGCCGTTGGCCACCAGCTGACCGCGCGAGCGGAGCACTTCGGGGTAGGTGATCGGCCATCCGCTCGCGTCGAGCGCGAGCACGGCCTCAGCAGCCCCCGGCACCGCCGCGGTCACGTTGACGGCGATCGCGGTCGCGCGGCCGCCGGCGAGTGCGACCAGTGCGGCGGGACCGGCTGCGACCAGCGCGGGGACCAGTCCGACGAGCGCGGCCGCGGCACCGAGATCGCCGAGCGATCGTCGATGCTCTGCAGACGAGACGGTCGTCGCCCCGATCGACTTCGCCAGGCCGGCGCCGAGGCGTCCGTCGGGATCGGGCAACGACCATCGTGTGGCGGCAGGATCGACATTGAGCGCGGCCGCGGCGCGAGCGGCCAGCGGCAGGATCTCTTCTCGGAACAGGCGGCCGTCGTAGACCTCGCGGGTCTCGGTCTCGCGGTCGCCGCGGTAGCGGTCGAGGAACGGTTCGTAGGTTCGTGCGCGCTCGCCCAGCACAGCTGGACTCGACCCCCGCTCGACGAGCAGCGCGATCGCCCCGGCACCGCACGCACTCTCGAAGCCCGAGCCGAGGCCTGGCACCAACGCATCGCTCGCGACGACCAGCGCGGTCGTGACACGCCCTGCGGCAACGGCGTCGCAGGCGGCCTCGAGCGCGTCGATGCCCGCGTGTGTCGACCCCGAGCACAGGGCGCCGACCGCGTCGGCGCGCAGGCCGAGGGTGGCGGCGAGGAATGACCAACTCGGACCCTCGGCGAACGGCGGGCGTGTGGTGCCCCACCACAGTCCGTCGATGGACGTGCCCGACCGACCGATGACGGCGAGGGCCGCGTCGGAAGCCGTCCACGCCAGCGTCAGCGGATCCTGGTCGGCGTCGCAGACGGCCACCTGGCCACGACCGCCCCGCCCCCACGCGGCGCCGATCTCGGCGAGCGGGAGGCGCCGGTCACCGACGCCCACGCCGAGGGCGACGATCGAAACTTCGGGCGCGCTCATCGCCCAGGATCCTACCTGACGCCGATGTCAGGGATCGCTGGCCTCAGCACCGCACGATCGTGACGCTGGCGTTGGCGCCACGGCCGATCGTGTGGGCGAGCCCGACCCGCGCGTTGCCGTGTTGTCGTTTGCCGGCGACGCCGCGCAGTTGGCGTACCAACTCGACGACCTGCCCGAGCGCGGAAGCGCCGAGCGGCTCGCCCTTCGACAGCAGCCCACCCGAGCGGTTGATGGCCGGTCCATCGGTCGGCTCGGTCAACAAACGGCGCTGGTCGCCGACGTCGCACAGCCCGAGCTCGGTCCACGAGAGCAGCTCGCGCGCCGCGTCGGTGTCCTGGCTTTCGACGAGGTCGAGGTCGTCTGGCCCCACTCCGGCGGCTGCGTAGGCGGCATCTGCGGCGAGGCGTGTCGGCGGCGTGATCGCGGTGTCGTCGCCGAGTCCGGCCATCGGCGTCGACTCGTCGAGCACGCTGCCGGGCAGGTGGCTGCGCAGCACAGCGGCGGCCAACTGCACGCCCGCATCGCCTCGCCGCAACACGACGGCCGCGGCACCTTCGTTCGGCGAGCAGAGCATCCAGAGGTGCAACGGATCGCACACCATTCGTGACGCGAGCACCTCGTCGGCGGTGACCTCGGTGCGAAACATCGCGTCGGGATTGAGCGCGCCCCATCGACGGTTCTTCACGACGAGCGCGGCGAGGTCGTCGCTGGTCAGTCCGTGTTCGCGCAGGAGGCGCTGGGCGCGCAGGGCGAAGTACGCGGGCGTCGCGGCCAGGCCGGCCTGTTCCTGCCAGGGCGCGAAGAACGACGAGCGGATCATCCCCTTGGGCATCTTCTCGACGCCGACGACCAGTACCGAGTCGTGTTCACCGCTACGGATCGCGGTCGCCGCGAGCGAGAGTGCCGCCCCACCCGAGGCGCAGCCGGCCTCGACGTCGATGATCGGCATGCCGGTGAGGGCCAAGGCGCCCAACACGCGGTGGCCTGCGGCGACGCCTCCGTAGGCAGTCGCGCAGAAGGTCGCGCCGATCCTCGAACGTGCCTGTTCGATCGACCAGTCCGCGTCGTCGATCGCCGCGCGCACCGCGGCGACGCCCATCGCCGTCGCCGTGACCTCGCCGAATCGCCCGAACGGATGCATGCCGACTCCGGAGATCTCGACGCCGTTCACGACGTGCCCTCCGACGGGTCGGGCGCGAACGCCCATGTCACGACGCCGTCGGTGATCGTCTCGGCGACGGCGACCATCGGCTGCGCGAACGACAGCCGCGACGGATCCGATTCGGAGAGCCGCGTCACGACGCGCAGCACGGGCGCACCATCCGACGCGAGCTCGACGATGCCGAAGCCGTACGGCACCGCCCCCTCGTAGCCCGCGGGCGCGGCCGTCACCGCCGTCCAGGCGAACAGCGTCGCCCGACGCGGGAGGCGGACGGGTTCGACGTCGTCGGAGCCGGTGTACGGACAGACGGGTGCGAGCGGGAAATGATGCAGTCCGCTGGTCGCCGAGTAGCCGCCGAGCAGAGTGAGCGTGCCGTCACCGTCGATCTCGAACAGCTCGTCCACCTGCCGGCCCCCTCGGAGCTGGAACACTAGCGGTCGTGTCGCAGACCGAGCGGGGGACCGACAAGGTGATGTCGCTGGCCGATTCGGTTCGCGCCCACACGCGCCCGGGTGACGCGATCCACGTCGTCTGCGGCCA
>JAYTFP010000284.1:0-5305 GCA_043734285.1 Acidimicrobiaceae bacterium | reverse complement strand
CCTCGGGGTAGTAGTTCGGGTTCGATGCGGCAGGTGTGACCGCGTCGAGGACCGCCCATCCCACGACCCGGTGGTCGCGGTGGTTCACATAACCCGAGCCGAAGTACACCGACGTCGGATCGCCGCTCAGCACCACGCCTGGACGGACCCGTCGAATCAGGCCCACCAGCTCTGCACGCAGCGCGGCATCGTCGTCGAGTTCGCCGTCCTCGTGTCCGAGTGTCGACCACGACGACACACCGAGGATGACGGCCGCCGCCTCTGACTCGGCGGCGCGAGTGGCCGCCAACGCCGCGGCGTCGACCCGGGTCGCGGCGCCCTTTTCACCACGACACACGCAGACCACGTGCACCTCGGCCCCGGCGCGGGTCCAGGCCGCCAGCGTGCCGGCGCACGCCACCTCGGCGTCGTCGGGGTGCGCGTAGATCGCCAGCGCCACCGACGGCACCCTTGTCGCGGACGTGAGGTCACCGGCGCTGGACACGCAGGCAACTTAGAGCCTGC
The DNA here is from genome assembly GCA_043734285.1 of Acidimicrobiaceae bacterium. Taxonomy (GTDB): domain Bacteria; phylum Actinomycetota; class Acidimicrobiia; order Acidimicrobiales; family Microtrichaceae; genus JAYTFP01. The sequence continues at coordinate 4,801 of JAYTFP010000284.1, read as the reverse complement.
GCCCTCGGCGGCAGGCTCAATCGAGAGAGTCCGATAGCGGCGAAGCCGCTCTGAGCGCCGCGACCTAGGGTGGGCGCCCGATGACGACGGGACCTGGGTTGTACGCCGATCTCCCGGCCGACCCGCTCGAGCTGCGCTCGATCGCCGTCGAGGTCGCCGCTGCGGCCGCTGCGCTCGTTCGCGCAAGCCGCGCCCAGGGGTTCGGCATCGCGACGAAGTCGACGGACACCGACATGGTCACCGACGTCGACCATGCGTCGGACCGGCTCATCGTCGAGATGCTCGCAGCGCGCCGCCCGAACGACGCGATCCTCGCCGAGGAGAGCGGGCCGGCCGACGGCGTGAGCGGCGTCTGCTGGGTCGTCGACCCGATCGACGGCACCACGAACTTCGTCTACGACCACCCGCCCTACACGGTGTCGATCGCTGCGGTCGTCGGCGACACACCGATCGCCGGTGTCGTCCACGACGTGGCCCCTGACGTGAGCGTGTCGGCGGCGCTCGGACACGGCGCCACCCGCGACGGCGCGACGATCCGGGTGCGTCCTGCTCCCCCGCTCGCTCAGGCGCTGGTCGCCACCGGGTTCGGCTACTCGCCCGAGCGTCGCGCCCGTCAGGTCGAAGTCCTCGGCGCGTTGATCGCGCGCATCCGCGACGTCCGACGGATGGGCGCCGCCTCGGCGGATCTCTGCTCGGTCGCGTCGGGTCGCGTCGACGCCTATTACGAGGCGGGGCTCGGGCCGTGGGATCTCGCCGCGGGACGGGTCATCGCGACCGAGGCGGGCGCCCGGGTCGAGCTGCTCGACCAGGCGCAGAGCCCGTTGTCGATCGTCGCCGCGCACCCCGATCTGTTCGGCCCGTTCATGGAGCTCCTCGTCGAGGTCGGCGCCGACACCATCTGACCGTGCGAGACTGATCCGGTGGGAACGCGCATTCTGACCGTGGAGGACGACGAGCGGATCCGTACCGCCGTGAAGCTGGCGCTCGAGGACGAGGGCTGGGAGGTCGCCGAGGCGACCAGCGGTGAAGAGGCCGTCGTCCAGTTCGCCCGTCACCCCGCCGACGTCGTGCTGATCGACATCATGCTGCCCGGCATCGACGGCTTCGAGGTGTGCCGCTCCATCCGCCGCCAGAGTGACGTGCCGATCATCATGGTCACCGCCCGCGCCGACACCTACGACGTGGTCGCGGGCCTCGAGGCCGGCGCCGACGACTACCTCACGAAGCCGTTCGTCCCGAAAGAGTTGTCGGCACGCATCCGCGCCATGCTGCGGCGGGCTCGTCCCTCCGACACGGGGGTGACCCGCATGCGGTTCGCCGACCTCGAGATCGTCCCGCAAGAGGGCACGGTCACCCGCGACGGCATCGAGATCCACCTGACCAAGACCGAGTTCCGGCTGCTGGTCGAACTCGCCACCAGTCCCGGCCGGGTGTTCAGCCGAGAGGCGTTGCTCGAGCGGGTGTGGGGTCACGACTACTTCGGTGACGGTCGGCTGGTCGACGTGCACGTCCGCCGGCTCCGCACGAAGGTCGAGGCCGATCCGGCCAACCCCCGCTACGTCGTCACCGTGCGGGGGCTGGGCTACAAACTGCAACCGTGACCGACCAGGCGCGCCGGTTCCGTCCGCTTGCCCATCTGGGCATGCGAACCCGCATCACGCTCACGTTCAGCCTCGGTGCGCTGATGGTGGCGTCGCTCGTCAGCTTCGCGGCGGTCACGCTCAGCCGGTCCAACCTGCTCGACCAGCGCGAGCGACTCGTGTCCGACCGCGCGCAGATGAACGCGACGTCGCTCGTCGACAAGATCTCCGCGCCCGACGCCGACCCGCAGACGCTCTTCGGATCGCTCCCGGTGGCCGGCAAGCCGTCGGTGCTGTTGCGCGACCCGACGACCAACGCGTTGGTGCCGAAGAGCCTCGATCCGCGTTACGGAGCCGAAACCGTCCCTGCCGCGTTGCGCGACCTCGTCCTCAGCAAGCAACAGCCGGCCGCCATGCGCTACGCACGCAACGGCGAGACGCTGCTGGCGGTCGCGGTGCCACTCGCCGACGGGACCGGCGTGTATTTCGAGGTCAACCAACTCTCCGACATCGCGAAGTCGATCAACAGCCTCGCGATCACGCTCATCGGCGCCTCCGCCGCGGCCGCGGTGCTCGGCGGATTCCTGGGATGGTGGGCCAGCCGGCGGGTGCTGCGACCCCTCGCGAACATCAGCGAGATCGCCGAGGAGATCTCGATCGGTCGCCTCGATGCGCGCCTCTCGTACACCGAGTGGTCGCACGACCCCGACCTCGCGCCGCTCGTCTTCTCGTTCAACGAGATGGTCGAGGCGCTGCAAGCGCGACTCGACCGCGACGCTCGTTTCGCCTCCGACGTCAGCCACGAGCTGCGCTCCCCGCTCACGACGTTCAACGCGTCGCTCGAGGTACTGCGCAACGCACGTGACGAGATGCCCGAACGCGCCCAGATGGCGCTCGACCTGCTGTCGAGCGACATGGAGCGGTTCACCCAACTCGTCGAGGACCTGCTCGAGATCAGCCGGTTCGACGCGGGAGCCGTGCGGCTCGAACTCGACGAGGTGCTGCTCGTCGAGTCGGTGAAGATGGCGGTCCGCACGCTGACGCCCGATCCCAGCATCAACATCGTCGCCGACGAGTCGCTCGACGGCGTCATCATCCGGTGCGACAAGCGTCGGCTGGTCCGGGTGCTCGCGAACTTCCTCGACAACGCCGCGAAGTACGGCGATGGCGCCGACAGGGTGACCGTCGAGCGAGTGCACTCCGAGCCCGACGACGGCGACGAACTCGATGCATCCGACACGATTCGCGTCGGGGTGGAAGACAGCGGCGCGGGCGTGCCCGAACTCGACCGCGAGAAGATCTTCGACCGGTTCAACCGCGGTCATCAGGGCGGCAGTCGCGGCAAAGACCTCGGCGTCGGGCTCGGACTCGCGCTCGCTGCGGAGCATGCACGGTTGCAGGGCGGCGCGGTGTGGGTCGAGGACCGCCCCGACGGCCAGCCGGGTGCGCGATTCGTCCTCGAGTTGCCGCTCATCGAGCCGCAGGACCACATCCCCGAGCCGACACTCGACGAGGCGTACGAACCTGAGCCGATCGCCGAGACGACCCCGGGCGACGCGGCGGGAGTGATCGAGCACAGCTCGGTCGAGCAGTTGACTGGCGAACACAGCGCGATCATCGCCAGCGCCGAGGCGGCAGACAGCTCGGGAGCGGGGAATTGAGACGCCCGGCGACCGTGCGCTCGGCAGCGGTGCTCGCGGCGACCCTGCTCGGCGGCGCGTCGATCGTGTCGGGCTGCGGCGTCTCGGCCGACGACCAGCCCCGCACGCTCGCCCGCACGGCGACATCGCAACCCAAGCGCGAGCCCGCGACCGCGGGCACGACGACCGCGTACCTCTACCTGGTCGCCAACGGGAAGATTGTCGCGTCCAACCGCGACGTCGAGAGTCGGGAGCCGGCCAAGGTCCTCGGCGCGCTGTTCGACGACGTCACCGATGCCGACCACGCCGCCGACCTCATCTCGCTCATCCCGCGCGGCACCACGCTGCGGTCGGCCGTGAGGTCGGGATCGACGCTGACCGTCGACCTGTCGAAGGAGTTCGACAACCTCGTCGGCTCGGCTCGCGGCCAGGCGACCGCACAGATCGTGCTCACCGCGACCGAGCTCGGCGGCGTCGAGGAGGTCACGTTCCTGGTCGACGGCAAGGCGTCGAAGGTGTTCAGTCCCACCAGCGGTGACACGAATCGGGTGAGCGCGTGCGACTACCTGCCACTGCTCGCCAGCGACGACGACATGCGCGCCGACACGCTGCCCGCCGCGTCGGTGCGCCACCTGACCGCACTGCGGACGGCGCTGACGAGCCACTGCCCCAGCAGTGGAACGAACCGGACGTCATCCTCGAAGTAAGTCGCCGGTCAGACGGCGAACCAGCGGGCCGCGGCCAACAGCTCTGGCGCAACCGGACGAGGACCATCGAGATCGCTGAGCGGAACCCGAACGATCGTGTCGGCCTGCACCGCGGCCATCGAACCCCACTCGCCGTCGAGTGCGGCCCCCATCGCGGCGATGCCGAACCGGGTCGCGAGCACGCGATCGAACGCGCTCGGTGACCCACCGCGTTGGATGTAGCCGAGCTCGGTGGACCGGGCCTCGAAGCCCGTCCTTGACGAAAGCTCGTCCGCGACCCGGCGCCCGATCCCGCCGAGGCGCTCGTGGCCCCAGCGATCGACCTCGCGCTGTGGAATCTCCATCGTGCCAACCGCAGGGAGCGCGCCCTCGGCCACGACCACGATCGAGGCGAACTTCCCACTTCGATGCCGGGTGACGATGTGTTGTGCGACCGCACCGATGTCGAATCGTTCCTCGGGAACGAGGATGGCGGTGGCGCCGCCTGCGATGCCGGCATGCAGGGCGATGTGACCTGTGTGGCGACCCATGACCTCGACCACCATGACGCGGTCGTGCGACTCGGCGGTGGAGTGAAGCCGATCGATGGCATCGGTGACCGTCTGTACCGCCGTGTCGAAACCGAAGGACGTCTCGGTGAGCCCGACGTCGTTGTCGATCGTCTTCGGCACGCCGATACACGGCACGCCGGCGGCGTGCATGGCCTGTGCTCCGGCCAGTGATCCGTCACCGCCGATCACGATGAACCCGTCGAGCGACATGTCGTCGAGCACCCGGCGTGCGGCCTCGATCCCGCCGGTCTCGCGAGCGGCCGAGACCCGCGAGGTGCCCAGCACCGTTCCACCCCGAGGCAGCAGGCCCCGACATGCCTGGC
>JAYTFP010000283.1:0-1767 GCA_043734285.1 Acidimicrobiaceae bacterium | reverse complement strand
AGTCGACGCGAGGCGTTCGAGGCCGTAGACGACTGCGCGTTTGGCGAGTCGGTCCTCGGGCAGCGCGTACAGACCGTGTACGGTGTTCACGATGACCGGCACCCGCGCGACGCGTGCCGCGATCCGGCCGTAGAGACCTGGCTTCGGGTTGTGCGTGTGGACGATGTCGGGGTCGAGGCGGCGGAACAGGCGCGCCAACTCGACGAGCGCGGCAGCGTCGCGGTGGGGTGCCATGGCCCGGGTCGCATTGGCGAGAGGGATGTGGCGCACGCCGCGCGCCTCGACCGACGCGACGAAGGGCCCAGGCGCGCTCACACCGATCACCTCGTAGCCCGCGTCGACGAAGGCCGACAGCTGCGGACCGATGAGCAGCTCGAGGCTGATGTCGGTCGTCGTCAGGTGGATGAGGCGTCGGGGAGCCATGGCCGGGGTCGACGAGGGTTCAGTCGGTGGCGCCGCGGTAGCGACGGCGGTTCAGCGCGGCGCGCAGCCGATCCTCGGCACCGAGACCGCCGATTGCCTTCGCGTGGAACCACCGGTCACTGTCGGATGCCTGCACCGGCGAGCGGGCGAGCCGGTAGCGATCCGCTCCGGCGACGTTCGCGTGCGTGCCCGCGAGCACTGCCGTCGCGAAACGCGCCGCGACCGCCTCTGCCGCGGCCTCGGACGGCGGGACGGCCTTGGGATAACAGAAGTGGGTCGCCTCGACTCCGAGCCGGTCGCGCAGCAGTTCGACGGAGCGGTCGAGCTCATCCGCGAGATCGGCCGGATCGAGGCGGTCGAGCAGCCGGTGCCGATGGGTGTGCGACCCGATCGTCGCCCAGCCGCAGTCACGCAGTACTTCGAGTCCGGCCCAGGTGATCGGTGTGCCGCCGTGTGGGAACGCGATCTGATCCTCGACGAACCCGGTCGACACGTAGAACGTCGCTGGCAGGCGATGGCGTTCGAGCGCAGGTGCGACCTCGGTGACCCAGTCGACGGTCCCGTCATCGAACGTGATGACGACACCGGGTGCAACCGGGTCGTGCCCTTCGAGTTCGGCGACCGCGTCGTCGAGGGTCAACACCCGTTGTGTGTCGGCGAGCCAGGCGAGTTGTTCGTCGAACCGCGCCGGATCGAGGTCCATCTGTCCGCCGGCACCCAGTCCGACGCGGTGGTAGATGAGCATCGTGATGCCGCGAGCCGGCGGTTGGATGCGGTCGACCGCGGAGGCAGCACCCTTCAGCACTGATCTCGCGTAGGTCACCGCCGCCGGGCGCGAGCTCACAGGTGCGTGACGTTGTCGCCCTTGAGGGCGTGGCGGCAGTCGAGGATCGTGCGGCCCGAGCCGATGATCGCGTCGTTGTCGAACTCGGCATGGTCGACCAGGTAGACGACGAGATCGGCGGCGTCGAGGTCGCCCGACGAGCCGGTGGCCCGCACCACGCCATCGGGGAACTGGCGCTCGATGACGTGCGGATCGACGACCGAGACCTTCGCACCGAGTTCGAGCAGCAGCTGGCAGATCGGCACCGACGGCGTCTCGCGGGCGTCGCCGGTGTTCGCCTTGTACGACAGACCGAACAGCAACAGGTTCGAGCCCTTCACCGCGCGTCCGGCGTCGTTCAGCATGTGCTGGACGCGACGCACGACGTAGTCGGGCATGTGCTCGTTGATGTCGTTGGCCAGTTCGACGAACCGGAACGTGCGGCCGAGCGACTGCTCGATCTGCCAGGAGAGGTAGGAGGGGTCGATCGGCAGGCAGTGCCCGCCCACGCCCGGCCCCGG
>JAYTFP010000282.1:0-4660 GCA_043734285.1 Acidimicrobiaceae bacterium | reverse complement strand
GGCAAATGACCCACACGCCGTCGTCGTCGGTAGGGGCGAGCTGCCATCTCTCGCCCGACGACCACCTCCGGTACCCTTCCGACATGGAGGGATCCCGCTCGACAGCCCGTGATCGTTGGAATCAAGCGGCCGCGGCGGCTCCGAAGCGCGAGTCCGACTTCGACACGATGTCCGGCATCGAGGTCGACGCGGTCTACGGTCCCGACGACGGCGAATTCCCCGGCGAGTACCCCTACACCCGCGGTCCGTATGCCTCGATGTATCGGTCGAAGCCGTGGACGATGCGCATGTTCGCCGGGTACGGCACCGCGGTCGACACCAACGGTCGGTTCAAGGAGATCCTCGCCCACGGTGGCGACGGCCTGTCGACCGCCTTCGACCTGCCGACGCTGATGGGTTGCGACTCCGACGATCCGATGAGCCTCGGCGAGGTCGGCACCTGCGGCGTGGCCGTCGACACGCTCGTCGACATGGAAGACCTCTTCGCCGGGATCGACGTGCAGGCCACCACCACGTCGATGACGATCAACTCGCCAGCCGCCCCGATCTTCGCGATGTTCGTCGCCGCAGCCGAGAACGCCGGCGCCGATCGGGCTCTCATCGGCGGCACCCTCCAGAACGACATCTTGAAGGAGTACCAGGCGCAGAAGGAGTTCATCTTCCCGCCCCGCCCATCGCTGCGGCTCGTCGCCGACACCATGCGATTCTGCGAGGCCGAGATGCCGCGCTGGCACCCGATCTCGGTGTCGGGTTACCACATTCGCGAAGCCGGATCGACGGCCGCACAAGAGCTCGCCTTCACGCTCGCGAACGGATTCGCCTACCTCGAACTCGGCATGCGAGCCGGGCTCGCGATCGACGACTTCGCGCCGCGGCTGAGCTTCTTCTTCAACGCGCATCTCGACTTCTTCGAGGAGATCGCGAAGTACCGCGCCGCACGCCGCATCTGGGCGCGGTGGCTCAAGGAGCATTACGGAGCGAGCGCGGCGAAGTCGTTGCAGCTGCGCTTCCACACTCAGACCGCGGGTGTCTCGCTGACCGCACAACAGCCCGAGATGAACATCGTGCGCACCGCGATCGAGGCGTTGGCCGGCGTGCTCGGCGGCACGCAGAGCCTGCACACCAACTCGATGGACGAGACGCTGGCGCTGCCCACCGAGCGGACGGCTCGCATCGCGTTGCGCACGCAGCAGATCATCGCCAACGAGCACCGCGTGTCGAACGTCGCCGACCCGCTGGGCGGATCGTGGTTCGTCGAGTCGCTGACCGACGAGATCGAACGCCAGGCCGAGGCAATCTTCGCGGAGATCGCCGAGTTCGGTGATGGCTCGATGCTCGACGGTGTCGTGATCGGCATCGAGGACGGATGGTTTCAGGGCGAGATCGCGAACTCGGCTTACGAACTCGAGCGCAAGATGAACGACGGTCGCCACGTGGTGGTCGGCGTCAACGCGTACTTCGAGGGCAACGACGACGCCGAGCCCGACACGCTCTACATCGACCGCTCGGTCGAGGAGTTGCAGGTCAAACGTCTCGCCGCGGTGAAGCAGGCTCGCGACGGCGAGGCCGTCGAGCGGGCGCTGACGCGGATCCGCGACGATGCTGCGGTCGCCGAGGTCAACATGATGCCGACGCTGATCGACGCCGCCCAGGCGCACGTGACACTCGGCGAGATGATGAACGCCATGGCCGAGGTTTTCGGTCGCTGGGAGGAGACGGCCCGCATATGACCGTCGCTGATCGAAACGAACCGGGGTTACCGCGTGGCCGCGTGCTCGTCGCAAAGCTCGGGCTCGACGGTCACGACCGCGGGATCAAGGTCGTCGCCCGAACGCTCCGTGACGCCGGTTTCGAGGTCATCTACACGGGCCTGCGACAGACCCCCGAGCTGGTCGTTGCCGCATCCATCGACGAAGACGTCGACGCGGTGGGGCTGTCGATGTTGTCGGGCGCTCACCTCGCACTCATCCCGCCGGTGGTCGCGGGTCTGCGCGCCCACGGCATGACGACGCCGGTGATCGTCGGCGGCATCATCCCCGAACGCGATGTCGCCACGCTCATGGACGCGGGCGTCGCTGCCATCCTCGCCCCGGGCGCCTCGTCGGTCGAGGTCGTCGCTGCGGTCGAGCAGGCCATCGCCGCCGTCGCCGCTCAGGCCTGACAGCTCGCCGTCAGCCGGCGGCTCGCCGTCGCCAGGTGTAGTTGACGTTGAGGAAGTAGTTGCCGACCAGCGCGGCGAGGAACCCGATCGCGTTCTGCGTCAGCTCGGCGGCCTTGTGGCCGAGCGTGTCCTCTCCCCACTTGTTCGCGTGGAGGAACTGGAACACCGAGACGTGGATGATCACGCCGAACAGCGACACCAGGCTGAAGATCGCGAAACCCACGAAGATCTGACGCCGATGGAAGCGCCGCTCCCAGAACGTGAAGTAGTTGTTGAGCAGGAAGTTCCAGATGATCGACGCGGCGATGCCGATCAGCAACGACCAGCGCACAGCGCGGGCGAACCCCAGGTCGACGTCGCCGATGTGCAGCGCTTCGCAGGCGCCGAACACGCCGAAGTTGACGAGCGCGCCTGACGCGCCGACCAGCGCGTAGAGGATGAACTGGCCCTTGATCTGGCGGCCGAGCCGAAGTTCGAACACCGCGAGCAGATACGAACGGATGACCGACGGGCTCATCTTGGTCTCGCCGTGCAGGCGATTTCGGAACGTGTAGCCGACCTCGGAGACGCGCAAACCTTCGATCCGCCGGCCGACGAACTCGAGCAGGATCTTGAAGCCCTGCGGGTTGATGACCGGCACCATCTTCTCGAACGTCTCGCGCGACACCGCGAAGAAGCCGCTCATCGGATCACTCACCGGGACGCGCAGGAACAGCCGGGCGATGAGCGTGGCCACCCACGAGACGAGTCGCCGTCCCGCGGACCATTCGCCGTAGCTGCCGCCCTCTGCGGCGCGGGTTCCGACGACGACGTCGTCGGTGCCGCTGACGATCCGCTCGACCATGACCGGCAACACGCTCGGGTCATGCTGGAGATCGGCGTCGATGACCGCGAGCACCGAGCCGCGGGCGATCGACATGCCGGCAATGACCGACGGCGAGAGACCCGGGTCGGAGAATCGACGGAGCACTCGGATCGTCGAGTCGTGCTCAGCCAACTCCTCGGCGCGGCGCCAAGTGAGATCGGGGCTGTCGTCGTCGACCACGATGATCTCGTAGCTCGACGATCCCAGCGCAGCCTTCACCGATTCGATGAGCGGACCGATGTTCTCGGACTCGTTGAAGGTGGGTGTGATCACCGACAAACGGGGTCGCGAGTCGTTGTCGGATGGATCCGCCATGCGGAGGGCGATCGTAATGTTCCGGGGTAGGGTCGGCGGCCATGTGCGGCAGATTCGTGTCGTCGTCGCCACCCGATGAGATCGCCCGGTATTTCGGGGCCGACGAGGTCGGTTCCCAGCTCACCGTCAACTACAACGTGGCGCCGACCGCCGACGTCTACGTGGTCTACGAGAGCGGACAGACCCGGCGGGTCGACCCGTTCCATTGGGGCCTCGTGCCGTCGTGGGCCAAGGCAATGTCGATCGGCAACCGCATGATCAACGCGCGATCCGAGACCGTCGCGACGAACGGCGCGTTCAAGTCGAGCTTCACGAAGCGCCGCTGCATCGTTCCCGCCGACGGTTTCTACGAGTGGAAGGCCGTACCGGGCCAGAAGACGAAGCAGCCGTATTTCATCCACCGGCCCGACGGCGAGCCGTTCGCGTTCGGAGGGTTGTGGGCGGAATGGCGCGGCGAGATCGCGGGGGAGCGGGCGACGCTACGCTCGACATCGATCATCACGACCGCGGCGAACGACGCGATGTCGGAGTTGCACGACCGCATGCCGGTGATGCTTCCGCCGTCGGCGTGGGACATGTGGCTCGATCCTGAGGTCACCGACGTCGCCCGCCTCTCGACGCTGCTCGTGCCCGCGCCGAATTCGTTGATCACGTTCCATCCCGTGTCGACCGAGGTGAACAATGCGCGCCACCAGGGTGAGCACCTGGTCGACGAGGTCGAACCTCCCGAGCCCGAGCTGTCAGCTCAGGAGCCGATGCTCTGAGTCAGGCGTCGGCGACTTCGGGGTGACCGGCGGCGCGAAGGGCGGCGCGGATGAGTTCGGCGTCGGCGTCGAGGCGACCCTGGTCGGGGTTCTGGTCGGCGCGGCTGAAGTCGAGGTCGGCCTCGGTGCGGATTGGCACGAGGTGCACGTGGCAGTGGGGGACTTCGAGTCCGGCAACGATGACGCCGACGCGGGCGCATTCGAAGCTGCCCTCGATCGCGCGACCCAGGTGCCGACTGACCTCGTTCACACGCGCCCAAGTCGGACCATCGAGATCGGTCCACTTGTCGACCTGGCGGATGGGCACCACGAGGACGTGTCCGGGTCGGATCGGCGCGATGGTCAGAAAGGCGACGACGTCGGCATCGCGCCACACGAATCGACCGGAGAACTCGCCATTGATGATCCGGGTGAAGACCGAGGGGGTGATGTCCTCCATGGTCCGGAAGCCTAGACCTTCCTGTCCGGAGGTTGAGTTGGTGATGGGCCTTGTGGAGGGGTTGATCATGCCGCGAGGTGGCGGCGTTGGTCGAGGACTTCTTTGGGGGTGCGGCC
>JAYTFP010000281.1:0-4035 GCA_043734285.1 Acidimicrobiaceae bacterium | reverse complement strand
CCGATCATGCGCAGCTCGCCGCGGGCGAGCATCGGCTTGAGCATCTGCCCGGCGTCCATCGCACCCTCGCCGCCCGCGCCGGCGCCGACGACGGTGTGCATCTCGTCGATGAAGGTGATAATCTCGCCGTCGGAGTCGGCGATCTCCTTCAGCACGGCCTTGAGACGTTGCTCGAACTCGCCGCGGAACTTCGCGCCGGCGACCATCGACGCGAGGTCGAGCGAGATCAGCCGCTTGTTGCGGAGCGAGTCGGGCACGTCGCCCTCGACGATGCGCTGCGCGAGGCCCTCGACGACCGCGGTCTTGCCGACACCCGGCTCGCCGATCAGCACCGGATTGTTCTTCGTGCGACGGCTCAGCACCTGCACGATGCGGCGGATCTCTTCGTCGCGACCGATGACCGGGTCGAGCTTCTGGCGGCGCGCCGCGTCGGTCAGGTCGCGTCCGTACCGTTCGAGCGCCTGGTACTGCTCTTCGGGATTCTGCGACGACACTCGGTGCGAGCCGCGCACTTCGGCGAGCGCGGTGAGCACCTCTTCACGAGTCGTGCCCTCGAGCCGCTTCTCACCGAACGCCCGCCCGTCGTCGATCGTGGCGATCGCCAGGAGCAGGTGCTCGGTCGACAGGTAGTCGTCGTGCAGGTCACGTCGTTCGGTGTCAGCCAGGTCGAAGATCGTGTGGAGCTCCTTCGACATGCTGGTGCTCGAGCCGTGCGACCGCGGCAACGCGTCCACCGCTGCCTCGCAGTGCTCGCGCAATGCGACCGGGTTGAGGCCGATCTTGCGGATGACGGGGAGCACGACCCCGTCGTGCTGACTCAGCAGCGCCGCGAACAGGTGGTCGGGCACGATCTCGGGATTGCTCAGATCCTTCGCAGCCGCGTGGGCGACGTTGACCGCGTCGGTCGTCTTCAGCGTCCAGGTGTTCGGGTCGAGGGCCATGTTGGGGGAGGCTCCTTCTTCTCAGTGGGACAATGCCGGATGATCGACTTCGAGGCGGATGGCGAGCGCTGGCGGGTCGATGACGAGTTCATGGCGTCGTCGTGGACCTGCATCTGGGGCCGTGGATGTCTTGGTATCGGCGACGCACCCGATCACACCCATCACCTCGGCTGCTGCTCGCTCGGCGCCGAGTTCACCGACGAGGGCGACGCCGCGAACGTCGCGGCGTTGGCGGCCTGCCTGCCCGACGACCTGTGGCAGTACGCGCAGGCTGCGCGCGATGGCGGCATCTTCGCGGACGACTCGCGCGGCGCGACCCGCGTGGTCGATGGTGCGTGCATCTTCTTGAACCGTCTCGGCTTCGAAGGCGGCGCCGGATGCGCGTTGCACCTCGGTGCGGTCGCCGACGATGACGCCCCGCGTGACTGGAAGCCGTCGGTGTGCTGGGAGTTGCCCATCAAGATCGACTCGGCCGCCCAGGACGACGGCACCGTCGTCAACATCGTGCGCCGCTGGAGCCGCGAAGACTTCGGATCGGATGGACCGGGCATGGCGTGGTTCTGCACCGACACCGACGACGCGTTCGTCGGCGAACGACCGGTCATCGAGTCGCTCGCCGCGGAGATCCGTGACATCGTCGGCGAGGCCGTGTTCGTCGAGCTCGAACGTCATGTCGACTCTGCTCACCGGCGCGGACGCCGGCCCTCGCGGTAGAGGACGACCGAACCGCTCGGCACCGGCACGAGATCGCGGCGGTATTGGCGGTGCGCGTCGGCGATCGCCTCGGCCGCTGCCGCTCGCGTGGCTTCGAGTTCGGCCTCGAGTTGCCGGACCCTGAGCTCGAGTTCGAGCACGCGTTGCACGCCGGCGAGGCTCAGACCATCGCTGGTCAGTTCTTGGATCCGGTGGAGATGATCGATGTCGGCCTGGCTGTATCGCCGGCTGCCGCCGCCGGTCCGCGCCGGCGTCACGAGACCCTTGCGCTCGTAGATCCGCAACGTCTGGGGATGCACGCCCGCCAACTCGGCGGCCACCGAGATGACATACACGGCTTGTGTGAATTCTGGCATCGGCTACACCCCCATGGCGGCGCGCGGTTGGTTGACGGTCACGTCGCGCAATGCCTCGACGGCCTTGCGCTCGGCGGCACTGAGTTCGGCTGGAACGACCAGGTCGACGGTGACCAACATGTCGCCGCGACCCGACTCGGTCGTCACCCCGCGCGACTTGACCCGGAAGATTCGACCCGGCGGCGTGCCCGGCGGGATGCGGATCGTCACTGTGTCGCCGTCGATCGTCGGCACGCGGACGTCGGCGCCGAGCACCGCCTCGGTGTACGTCACCGGCACGGTGATCAGGAGATGGTCGCCGTCTCGGCCGAACATGTCGTGCGTCGCGACATGGACCCGAACGTAGAGGTCGCCGGACGGTCCGTTGTTGCGGCCCGGCCCACCCTTGCCCTTGAGCCTGATTTGTTGGCCGTCTTTCACGCCGCGGGGCAGACGGACCTTGACCACGCGCGGCCGCGTCGCGACCCCACTGCCGCTGCATGTCGGACACGGCGTGTCGACGAAGCTGCCGCGCCCCTGACACGTCGTGCACGGGTGGCTGAACGAGAAGTACCCCTGGTTGTCGTCGAGCACACCGCGGCCACCGCAGTCGGTACAGACACGGGGCGTCGTGCCCGGGGCGGCCCCATTGCCGTGGCAGTCGGGGCACACGGCTTCGCTGATCAGGTTGACCGTGGTGGTGACGCCGGCGATCGCGTCGGCGAACGAGAGGTGCAGGTCGGCCTCGAGGTCGACGCCGCGTTGCGGGCCACGGCTGAAGGGACCGGACGGGCTCCACGACGGCGCATCGCCGCGTCCGAACAGGTTGCCGAGCAGGTCACCGATGTCGCCAGTGAACGAGGCGTCGGGACGACCGAAGCCGCCACCGCCACCGGAGCGCGCACCGGCGACGGCAACGTTCGCCCTGACCTTGTCGTACTCCTTGCGCCGATCGGGATCACTGATCACGTCGTACGCGGCGGAGACTTCTTTGAAGCGCTCCTCGGCCGCGGGATCGTCGGGGTTCGCGTCGGGGTGGAGTTTGCGCGCCAGGCCTCGGTACGCGGTGGTGATGTCTTTCTGGGTCGCCGACGAGGGGACGCCGAGCGTCGCGTAATAGTCCTTCTCGAACCACTCACGCTGCATCGTCATCGAACCCTCCTTCCGCTACTCGAACACATCTCCCCGACACCCGGCAGGGTCGTTCAGCCCTTGACCTTGACCATCGCCGGTCGCAGGACCCGCGTGTTCCACAGGTACCCGGCGCGCAGCACCTCGACCACCTCGTGCACGTCGGCCGGATCGTCGGACGGCTCGGACATCACCGCGTCGTGGATGTTGGGGTCGAACGGGACGCCGATCTCGTCGACCCGGGTCAACCCGCCCTTCACGAGCAGGCCTGACAACTGCGCCTGGAGTGGCGCGACATCGGCCGCGCCGTGCGCCACCGCCGCGTCACACGCGTCGAGGACCGGCAACAGATCGGCGACGAGCGACTCGGTGGCGCGCTCGCGGTGTTCGACGCGCTGCGTCTCGACTCGTCGCTTGTAGTTCTCGAAGTCGGCTTGCACGCGCTGGGCCGCCTCGAGGTAGCCGTCACGCTCGGCGGTCACCATCTCGAGCGTCGACAGCGTGTCCTCGAGTTGTTCCTCGAGACTGACGCCGGCGCCACTCGAGTCGTCGGTGACGTCGATCGCGTCGTCGCTCACTGCTCGTCCTCGATGACCTCGGCATCGACGACCTCGTCGTCAGCCGACGGGCCCTCGCTCGACGGAGCCGCAGCCTGGTCGTGGCTGGCCTGCTCGTAGAGCTGCGCCGCGAACTTCTGGCTCGCCTCCATCAGCGTCTCGGTGCCCGCCTTGATGGCACCGAGATCGGTACCGGCCAGCGCCTCTTTCAACGTCGCGAGCGCCTGCTCGAGATGCACCTTGTCGTCACCGGCGAGCTTCTCGCCCTGGTCCTTGAGGAGCTTCTCGGTCTGGTACACGAGGGTGTCGGCCTTGTTGCGCTCCTCGGCCTCGTCCTTGCGCTGACGGTCTTCCTCC
>JAYTFP010000280.1:0-10044 GCA_043734285.1 Acidimicrobiaceae bacterium | reverse complement strand
CCTTGCCCGCCGCAGCGAGCTCGGCGCCCGACATCTTCTTGCCTGCCACCCCGTGGAGGGTGAGGATCTTCGTCAGCGTCGCCTTGTCGGCGAGCACGCTGTTCAAGGTCGCTGCGGGGATCTTCGCGAACGCATCGTTCACCGGAGCGAAGACCGTGAACGGACCGGGACCGTTGAGCGTGTCGCCCAATCCAGCCTTGGTCACTGCTGTCACGAGCGTCGAGAGCAGGGGGTTGTGTGATGCTGCGGTCGCCGTGGGGTCCTGCGCCATGCCGGCGAAGCTGCCCGCGCCGTCTTTCGGCACTGCCGAACACGCCGGTCCGGACGGACCCGCTGCCCCGCTGCCGTTGGCGGCGGCCGCAGTGCTGGGTGTCGTCGTCGTGGCGGTGCCGTTCGAGTCGCTGCATCCCGCGGCGACCACCGACAGTGCGAGAGCCGCACCGATCAGTGAGAGTCGGGTTCGAGAGGTACGCATGGGACTGGCCTTCTTTCTGTAGGGGTGATGTGTGTGTTTGGGGGTGATCTGTCAACTGACGAGAACGACGAGGGAATGCCATCCCGTCGCTCCGTCGGGCATGGGTTCGGAGCGCGCCTCGGTCTGGATTGCACCAGTGCGGTCGGTGGCACGGCACTCGATCGTGTGTTGGCCCGGCGTGAAATCGAACGGCAACATCCACTGGCGCCACGTGGTCGTGTTGAGCTCGTCGGCGAGCCGCGCCGCGCTCCACGCGCCGCCGTCGACCCTGACCTCGACCCGGTCGATGCCGCGGGTCTGGGCCCAGGCGACGCCGGCGATCGGATGGCGTCCCGCCGACAACCGGGCGAGCGCGCCCGGCGTGTCGATCCGCGACAGGGTCTTGATCGGCGCGTGGTTCGACCAGCCGCGGCGCGCCCAGTACGCATCGAAGCGGTCGAACCGCGTGAGCTCGAGCTCGGTCAGCCACTTCGTCGCCGAGACGTAGCCGTAGAGCCCCGGCACGATGAGACGCGCCGGAAACCCGTGGGGGACCGGCAGCGGTTCGCCGTTCATCCCGACCGCGACCATCGCGTCGCGCCCGTCGAGCGCGACCTCGACCGGGAAGCCGGCGGTGAAACCGTCGACCGAGCGACCGACGATCTGATCCGCACCTTTGCGGATGCCGGCTTCCCGGAGGAGCGGGGCGAGGGGCACCCCGAGCCAACGCGCGTTGCCGGCGAGGTTGCCGCCGACCTCGTTCGACACGCACGTGAGGGTGATGTCCGACTCGATCAGGTCGCGCTGCAGCAGATCGTCGAACGTGAACTCGAGCGGATGGTCGACCATGCCCTTGATCCGCAGCCGCCAGGTGTCGACCGGCACCTGCGGAGCGAGCAGCGCAGTATCGATCCGGTAGAACTTCGCGTTCGGCGTGACGAATGGTGTGAGACCGGGAACGTCGAGCGCCACGCCCTTCGGCATTGCAGCGAGTGGTCGGCGGGCGCGCGGCAGCAGGATCTTGGCGCGTTCCGCGGCTACGTCGAATCGACGCGACAGCCAGCGTCCAGCGCCGCCCGCGGCGACCGCGGCGACACCGAGGCCCGCGCTCGCCTTCAGGAAGGCACGACGTCCGGGCGGGGGTTGGCTCGGGCCCACGGCCTGCACCGTGGGCCCGGCCGATTCGTCGGCGGCGCGCACGGCGACCGGCTCGACCGCGAGACCGGAGAGCCACCAGATCGTCGCGGCGCCGAGCGTGGCGCCGACGACGGTCGGCAGGATCGACCACCAGTGGTGGCTCGAACTGCTCGCGGTGAGCGTCGCCGCGATGCCGAGGACGCCGAACAGCGCGACACCCCCGACCCCGACCAGGCGGCGACGCATCGAGAGGATCCCGATGGTGATCGCGTAGACGACGAGGAACGAGAAGATCCCCGACAGCAGCGCGGTCTTGTCGTGCGTGCCGAACGTCGTGATCGCGAACTCTTTGAGCCACGGCGGCGCGGCGTCGATCACTCGCCCGCCGACGTCGAGTACCGGAGAGCGGAGTTCACGGTTCGTCGCGGCCACCATCTCGGCGCTGCTGAGGGCGACGACCGTGGCCACCAGGCCGACGGCAGCTCCTCGACGTCGGC
Source organism: Acidimicrobiaceae bacterium (assembly GCA_043734285.1). Lineage (GTDB taxonomy): Bacteria > Actinomycetota > Acidimicrobiia > Acidimicrobiales > Microtrichaceae > JAYTFP01. The sequence goes on along the minus strand of JAYTFP010000280.1, from coordinate 7,956 downwards.
GGTGCAGGATCGGCTCGGTCACGACCCGTGATTCGGAGCCGCGGAAGTCGCGGATTGGTCACGCGATGCCCCGGGTCGCGCGGCCGTGCCGGCCGCGATCGGTAGATTCCAGCGATGATCGAGCTCGACGAGCTGGGCAAGGGCGGCGCGGTGACGTGCGACGGTCACGAGCTCAAGCTGACCAATCTCGACAAGGTGCTGTTCGCGGGCGACGGCCGGCACGACCCGGTGACCAAGCGCGAGCTGATCGGCTACTACGCCGACATCGCGCCGGTCCTGCTCCCTCACCTCGCGGGTCGCTCGGTGAACCTCAACCGGTTCCCCGACGGCATCGCCAAGAAGGGCTTCTGGAACAAGGCCGTGCCGAAGTACTCGCCCGACTGGATCGAACGCTGGCAGGATCCGTCCGTCGACGAGCCGTACTACCTCGTCGACCGAGTGGCGACGCTGGTGTGGCTCGCCAATCTCGCCGCGGTCGAGCTGCACCCGTGGACGTCACGGGTCGACGACCTCGAGCACCCCACCTATGCGCTGTTCGACATCGATCCCGGGCCGGCGACGACATGGGACGAGGTCCTCACGCTCGCGCGGCTGCACCGCACGGCACTCGAACATCTCGGGGTCGTGGCCTTCCCCAAGGTCACGGGACAGCGCGGGATCCAGGTCTGGGTCCCGATCGAGACGCGCTACTCGTTCCACGAGACGCGGGCGTGGGTCGAGACGGTGTCGAAGCTGATCGGCGCGACCGTCCCCGAGCTGATCAGTTGGAACTGGGACGTCTCGGCACGCAAGGGCTTGGCGCGTCTCGACTTCACGCAGAACGCGCTCAACAAGACGTTGGTCGCGCCGTACAGCGTGCGCCCCGCATCCGGCGCCCCGGTGTCAGCGCCGATCACCTGGGACGAACTCGACGATCCCGACCTTCGGCCCGACCGATGGACGATCCACACCATCGGGGCGCGTGTCGCCGAGGTGGGTGACCTGTTCGCCGACGCGCTCCACAACGCTCAGTCGTTGCCGAGCATCGGGTGATGGCGGCACGACGACGGATCCCCGCGCCGATGACGGCGGTGAGCGGTGACGTGCCGGCCGACGACGACCGCTGGGCGTTCGAACCCAAGTGGGACGGCATGCGCGCGATCGTCGAAGTCGCCGGAGGTGTCGTGCGTGCGCGCAGCCGCACCGACAAGGACCTCGGACCGTCGTTCCCAGAGCTCGCTGGTGTCGCCGATCTCTGCGACGACGCGGTCTTCGACGGCGAGATCGTGGCGTTCGACGACTCGGGCCGTCCGAGCTTCGGGCGGCTGCAGCAGCGACTCGGTCTGGTCGGCGACCGGGTGACCGCACGCTCGGCAGAGGTCGCCGTCGTCTACGTGATCTTCGACCTGCTGCGGTTCGGCGACCTCGACGTGGCGCCGCTCCCCTACGAACAGCGGCGGTCGTTGCTCGAGCAGCTCGTCGAGCCGGGCCCGACGTGCCAGCTCTCGCCGAGCCACCGTGGCGACGGCGCAGCGTGGCTGGAGAGCGCCCGCGAGCAGCGGCTCGAGGGACTCGTCGCCAAACGGTTGGGCAGCACCTATCAGCCGGGCCGACGTTCACAGGACTGGCGCAAGATCAAGATCCGACACGCCCAGGAGTTCGCCGTGTGCGGCTGGACCCCGGGTACCGGCAGGCGCAGCGCGGTGCTCGGCGCGCTGGTGCTCGGCTGTCACGACGGCGTCACGCTGCGGTGGGCGGGCAACGTCGGCACCGGGTTCACCGATGCCGACCTCGCGTGGTGGCGCGCAGAGGTCGACGACTCGGCGAGCGACCGTTGCCCGTTCGATCCGGTGCCGTCGCACCTCGCGCTGCGAGAGGCGCGGTGGGTGATCCCACGCGAGGTCGTGCAAGTGGCGTTCGGTGAGTGGACCGGCGATCACCGACTGCGCCATCCCGTGCTGCTCGGTCGACGACCTGACGTCGACGTCGGTCAGGTCCGCTGCGACGAGTGACCCGGCGGATCGGTCGCGTCGACCAATGAGTCGAGCGCGTCGCCGAACGCCTCGATGTCGTGATCACGCAAGGGACGCTGAACGAGCCGCGCGATCGCGTCGAGATAGTGATCGGCCGCGTCGAGGTGTGCCTCGACACCGTCCTCGGTGAGTTCGACGAGCACGCGACGGCCGTCCATGTCGTCGTACCAGCGCTCCACGAGTCCGCGATCGGTGAGCCCGTCGACGAGACGTGTCAACGAGGCACGGCTGACGAGCGCGTTCTCGGCGAGGTGCGACATGGTCACCGCCTGACGTGATCGACGGAGCTGCGAGAGCAGGTCGAACTCGTCGAGCGTGAGGTCGAACGATTCCTTCAACTCCGCGTCGAGTTGCAACGAGATCCTTCGCTGCGCCGTCATCAGCGCGGACCACGCGGTGACGGTCCGGGCCCTTGGCTTACGCACGACTGGGGCGGCCTACTGCTCGGTCTTCTGATCCTTCGGGATCGTGAAGCTGCCGCCCCACGCCCCGTAACTGCTACTCGTGACCCCATTTGCGGTCGTGCCGCTGAAGGTCGACTCGGCACCGCCGATCACGATGACCACGTCGCCGCCCGCGGAGATGGTGATGACACCCGCATGCACGCCGGCGGTGCACACCGACGAGTCGTCGGTGTAGGGGCCCGAGCCGAAGAGCTTGCCGGGAGTGCCGTTCGCCGCGCAGGTGACGACGACCTTCGCGCCGATCTTGCCGGCATTCGCCTGGGCGTTCTCGGTCCACGACTCGGCACCCACGGGGAACGATCCGGAGCCCGGAGGCTTCGCCGGGAAGATGAAGCTGCCACCCCACGAGCCGTAGCCGCTCGAGGTCGCGCCGTGTGCGGTGCGCCCCTTGTAGCTGGCCAGGCCCGGCGCGATCTCGATTTCGACGCTTCCCCCGGCCGTGGTCGTGATCAGCCCGACGTGCACCGCGGCGCTGCACACCGACGAGTCGTCGGTGTACGTCTCGGTACCCCAGATCCTGCCGATCGTTCCGCCCGCTGGGCAGGTGTACGTGAAGCGCTCACCGTTGTGCCCCGCGTGGTCGCTCGCGGTCGCAACCCACGGCTCGACCCCCACCGGAGCGCCCGGCACGCCTGCCGTGGTCGACGCACCCGATGCGATGGTCGTCGTGGTCGCGACGGTCGTGGTCGCGGCCGACGTCGTGGTGGTCGTCGTCGTGTTGGCCTTCTTCGACGAACTGCAACCGACAGCGAGCGCGAGCAACACCGCGAGCGTTGCCGTGGCCGAGTGTGCTGCGCGACCTGCTCGAGTTGGTCGTACGGACATCGCCGGTGTGGTCATGCGCGGAGCCTAGTGACCGTTGTGTGGCGGAGCACTCGGAACCTGCGCGCGTCGCGACGTCGATCGCGGTCGTAACCTCACGTCGATGGCCGACCCTGTGCTGCAGACGATTCCGCTCGGGTTCCAGTGGCCGACGATCGACCCGTTCCTCTTCTGTGTCCATCACCTCGATCGCTATCCCGCGGCGAACGCGCACATGGGTCCGGCCGCGTCGTTGGAGGGCCGCGACATGGGACAGGACTTCGCCGGCATCGACGGGTGGCGCATGTACCACGGAAGTGTCGTGCCCGGCTTTCCCGCGCACCCGCACCGCGGCTTCGAAACCGTGACGTTCGTGCGGCAAGGACTCGTCGATCATTCCGATTCGCTCGGCGCGACCGCTCGATTCGGCCGCGGCGACGTGCAGTGGCTCACGGCCGGCGAGGGCATCGTGCACTCCGAGATGTTCCCGCTGCTCGACCAGACCGCGCCGAACACGCGCGAGCTCTTCCAGATCTGGATCAACCTGGCCTCGACCGACAAGATGGTCGATCCGTACTTCACGATGCTCTGGGACGATGACATCCCGCGGCACGTCGTCACCGACGACGACGGTCGCGTCACCCGCATCACGGTGATCGCCGGAGCGCTGGCGGGGCTCGAGCCGTCGGCGCCTCCGCCGAGTTCATGGGCGTCGCGCCCCGACGCCGATGTGGCGATCTGGCATCTCGCCGCCGAGCCGGGAGGGTCGTGGACGATGCCGCCCGCGGCAGGCCCCGACACAGTTCGTACGATGTACGTGTTCGAGGGCTCGTTACGCGTCGGCGATCATGAGCTGCCGACCGACACCGGCGCGGTGCTGGTGCCCGACGCACCCGTGACGGTCATCGCGGGCACCGTCGGCGCGGAGGCCCTCATCCTCCAGGGCCGCCCGATCGGCGAGCCGGTCGCCCGCTACGGACCCTTCGTCATGAACACCGACGACGAGATCGAGCAGGCCTTCGCCGATTACCGCAACACAGGATTCGGGGGATGGCCGTGGCTCACCGACGACCCCGTCCACTCCGCCGACAAGGGCCGGTTCGCCCGGCACCCCGACGGACGCGTCGAGCACCGCGACGAGCGTCAGTCGGTGTGACAGTGACCGGCGGGTGAGGGCGGAACGTCGAGCGCGGGGTTGCGGTCGAAGAATCCGAACGGCGCGAGAAGGAAGCCGGTGTACTCGACGGGCATGACCGGCCAGTCCTCGGGGCGCGGGAAGTGCGTGAGGCCGAACGTGTACCAGAGCACCAGGTCGGTGTCGACGAGCGAGCGGTCGGCGGCGGTCCACTCGGGAAGGCCGGCACCGCCCGCGTGCTGGTTGGGATAGTCGCCCGCGGCTCGCCGCTGCGAGTGCTCGTACGGCGTCGCCCACAGGTTGTGCCGAGCGAACCCGGCGCGCTGCCCGACCGATGACTCGGGGCGAGCCAGCAGCGTGGGCGTCGACATGGTGGGCACCAGCTTGTAGCCGACCGGCTGGTCGAGACGGTTGCGCACGCCCGGGTTGGTGACCCGCCAGGCGCGGCTGGTCGCCGGCGAGACCCCGCGCTGCGCCTGTGACTCGCGCTCGAGCAACGTGGCGCGGGCGCGGAACCCGTTGCCCCAGGGATTGTCGGGGCCCGCCTCGAGCACCTCGGCCTCGACCTCTTCGATGCGGTTCTCGGTGCCGTCGACGTCGAGGTCGAGTCGCGCACAGAACAGGTGCTGATGCACCGGCGCCGCGAGACCGGGGGCGATCACCGTGGCGAACGGCGTCGGCTCGCCCGGGCGGATGCCCTGCGTCGACATGATGCCGGTGAGCTTGGCCTCGAACTGGATGTTGCCGTCGAGGTAGAAGTACCAGAAGAACCCGTACTCGTAATTGCCGACTGTGGCGATGTGACTGACGACGAGGCGACGACTGCGGCGCACCTCGTGGCGGCCGGTCACGAGGTCGACGTGCTTCCAGCCGATGCCGTAGTCCTCCTCGTGCATGCAGATCGCGTTCGCGACCACCCATGGGTGGCCCTGCTCGTTCGCCATCGTCACGTCGACGTAGTGGATCTCACCGACACAGTCGCAACCCAGCGTCAACGACTGCGTCATTCGCCCGAGACCCCACTCGCCGGCGTCGAACGCGTTCTTCCAGCCGTGGATCTCACCGGGATCGCCGTACGGCACGACCATCTCGGCGATCGACGCGCGGTACAGCACCGAGCGGGTGCGACCCCCGTCGTCGTAACCGACCTGGTGCAGCGTCAGACCCTCGTAGGGATCCCAGCCGAGACGCATCGACCACTTCTGCCAGCGCACGAGATTGTCGTCGACCGTGAAGCTCGGGCCCTCGGGCTGCGTGATCGAGATCGGTCGCAGGTCGGTGCGCAACGGGTCGACGTCGTCGGCTCCGTAGCGCGCGCCGAGCGTGGCCATCGGTACCGGATCGACCCCGTCGCGCAGCGCATGATCGATCACTTCGATGACCTCGCCGCGCCCGAGATCGACGTGCACGATCAGGCCTTCGACAGGGCGGGCGTAGCCGTTGTCGTCGACCGTCTCGCGCACGAACGTGATGCAACGCGCGATGCGCCGGTCGATCTCGGCCTCGTAGCCGAACACGCCGGCCGGCCAGGGGTCGATCTGGATGTGCTCGAGGTCGTGGATGCCGCGTCGAGCGAGCGCGGCGATGTACTCCGGATGCTCAGTGCAGGCGATGATCGCCATGAAGCTCTCACCCATCAACAGCGCGGGCCGCATGCCTTCGATGACGCGACGCTCGACCACGGCCGCAGCCGTCACCGAGACGACCAGTTCGATCATCGTGAGTTCGGGGCCGGGCGCGATCAGTGCTTTCGCTCGACGTTCGACCGGGTCGCCCGGCCGCCACGCCGCGACCGACGACTTGTCGGGCTCGTCGAGCACGATGTGGACGACGACCGCACCGTCGGGCAGCTCGCCCGCTACAACGAGCACCTCTCGCACGACGGTCACCTCGTCGGGCGCGAGCATCGACAGTGGATGAGCGGCGCTCACGATCACGCTCCGGGAGGCGGTGGCGGAGCGAGGCCGAGATCGGCGAGTCGCTGCGTGGTGTACTCGATCGACCCCTGGAGGAATCCGTCGGCGTCGCCGACCTTGATCGCCGGCAGATCGGCGAACCAGCCAGGCACGAACGTCTCGATGCCGCCGGCGAGCGCGGCGAGCACCGGTTCGACGATCTCGGACGGATCGAGCGCCTCGATGTCGGCGAGCGACCGGTCGTTGTCGTCGAGTTCGAAGAGTTCGGTCGCGAGCACACCCGGCTGCACGATGTGCACGCCGATCGGGCTGGATGCGACACCGAGGTCGACGCGAAGGCATTCCGCGAACGCGGTGATCGCGGCCTTCGACGCGGCGTAAACGGCCTCGCTCGGTGGCGAGAGGCGCGCGGCGACCGATCCGATGAACACGACGTGACCCGACGTCGCTGCCAGCGCGTCGAGCAGAGCGAGAGTCAGCCGTATCGGCGACTCGACGTTGACGCGCAATACCGCGGCGACCTCGTCGGGGCGGTGCTGCCAGGCCCAGCGACGCTTCGGGATGCCCGCGTTGTTGACGACGACGTCGAGCCCGCCGAGCTCGTCGACGACCCGGGCTGCGAACGCGTCGAGCACGTCGATGTCGGAGAGGTCGATCGTCCACGAGCGGCTGTCAGGCGAGTGTGCCTGCACCGCGGCGAGCACGTTCTCGAGGCGTTCGGCGCGTCGGCCACAGATGCCGACGATCGCTCCCCGCTCGGCGAGGCCCTGGGCGAGTGCGGCGCCGAGTCCTGACGACGAACCGGTGACGAGAATCCGCTTGCCTGCGACGTCGAACACCTCGGTTGGCGACGGAGCGGACATCACGCGGTCGCGAGGAACGAGTCGGCCACTTTGTGCAACCATGTGCCGTGATAGCCGAGCAGAAGGTCGTTCTGCTTCGCTCGGCGGTAGTGCAGGTGCGCGTCGCACTCCCATGTGAACCCCACGCCGCCGTGGATCTGGATGCTCTCGCCGCACACCTCGTTCGCCGCCTTGCCGACGAACGCCTTGGCCATCGCAGTCGCCTCGGCTCGCACCGGCGCGTCGACGTCGGATGCCCACGCCGCGTAGTGCACGCCGACGCGCGACAGCTCGATGCGTTCGAGCATCTCGGCCGCCTTGTGCTTGATCGCCTGGAAGGTCGCGATCGGCCGGTCGAACTGGACCCGCACCTTCGCGTATTCGACGGCCAGATCGAACGCCTGCTGCATCGACCCGAGCGTCTCGGCGCACAGCGCGATCGCGCCGTCGTCGGCGACGCGCCGCCAGATCGCGGTGTGATCGCCGGGCGGACCCACGGGCATCGCGGCGAAGTCGTCGAGCGTGAGCCGGGCGATCGGTCGGGTGACATCGAGACCGCCGACTCGCTCGACGTCGGGGCGCTCGAGCAGGAACGTGACGAGACCCTCCTGCGTGCGGGCGGGCACGAGCACCCAGTCGGCATCGGCGCCGTCGAGCACGATCGACTTCACACCACTGAGACGCCACTGGCCTGACTTGCGGCTGGCCCGCGTGCGGATGCGATCGATGACATCGCCGTGTCCGTCCTCGTCGATCGCGACCGTGCCGCGGGCGGTGCCCGCTGCG
>JAYTFP010000279.1:0-10530 GCA_043734285.1 Acidimicrobiaceae bacterium | reverse complement strand
CCGCGCTTCGGCCAGCGCCGCGTCGAAGCGCGGGTGGATGATCGCGTTGAGTTCGCCGTGCGATGCCTGCGCCGCGTCGATGGCGGCCTGACACACCTCCGTGGCGCTCGCCTCCTTCGATCGGACCAGGCGGGCCTGTTGGATGGCGTCGAGTGCGGCAAACGGATTCGTCATGGGGCGATCGTAGATGCGTCGGTCGATGATCCGCCGAGCCACTCGGCGATCGACGCGGCGATGCACTCGGCGGTGTCGCTCATCGCTCGGTCACGGCCGAACCGTTCCACCAGCGAGACCACGGGCGTGTGGTGCAGGACGGTCGTGAAGACCTCGCCGGCCACGACGAGTACGGGGGTGTCGCATTCGGCGGCCAGTTCGATCACGCCGCCGACCACCTTGCCCTCGAACGACTCGTCGTCGACGAATCCTTCGCCCGTCACGACGAGGTCGACCGCACCGATGCGCTCGTCGAGGTCGGTCAGCTCGGCGACGAACTCGAAGCCCGAGACGAGGGTCGCGCCGACGCACGCGAGGCCGCCGGCGAGGCCGCCCCCCGCTCCCGCGCCCTCGATCGATCTGACATCGAGCTGATGCTCGGCAAGGTAGACGTCGGCGAGTCGCTCGAGGCGCCGACTCAACATCTCGACCTCGGCCGTCGACGCGCCCTTCTGGCCGGCGAACCTCGCGGCGGCCTCGAGGAAGGGCGTCCGCACATCGGTCGCGGCGATGAGATCGACCCCGCGGAGACGCGCCGGATAGAGAGCACGCAACGCGCCGAGCCCACCATCGGTGGTCGCCGATCCGCCGACACCCACGACGATCTCCTTCGCACCCGAGTCGAGCGCGGTGGCGATGAGTTCGCCCGTGCCGTAGGTCGACGCGGCCATCGCGTCGTTCGCCTCGGCACCGCCGACGACGGTGAGGCCCGACGCCCGTGCCGATTCGATGACCGCCCGTCGACCATCGAAGAACCATCCGGCCTCGACCGGATCGCCCAGGGGACCCGTGACGGTGGTGGTGCGGTTCGGGCCGCCGACGACATCGAGGAAGCCCTCTCCCCCGTCCGACATCGCCACGCGCTCGACCACATGGAGACCCGCTCGTGCGGCGCCGTCGGCGACCGCATCAGCGACCTGCGCCGCGGTCACCGTGCCGCGGAACTTGTCGGCCGCGACGAGGATGCGCATCGGATGCAGCGTACGGCCCGCGGCACTCCGATCGCCCTGCTTCCATGCGGTGTCGGCCGGGCGGGCTAGACAGGACCGATGAGCCGACGCCCTGTCGTGATCGCGTCCAACCGCGGACCCGCATCGTTCGAGGTCGACGACGACGGATCAGTGGTCACCCGTCGCGGCGGCGGCGGACTCGCGTCAGGCCTGCGATCGCTCACCGACGAGCCCGGGACGGTGTGGATCTCGGCCGCCATGAGCGACGGCGATAGAGCAGCCATCGGGTCACCCGACGCGGCCGAGGCCGGGGTCCGGCTGCTCGACATCGCGCCCGACGACTACCGCGCGTACTACGACACGATCTCGAACGAGACGCTCTGGTTCGCGCACCATCACCTCTGGGACCTCACCCGCGATCCCGCGTTCGACGAGGAGTGGCGCGCCGCATGGCGGTGCTACGAACGGGTCAACGACATGTTCGCCGATGCGATCGCCGAGGTGGCGCCCGAGGACGCGGTCGTCCTGGTGCAGGACTACCACCTGTCGCTCGTCGGGCGTCGGCTCCGCTCGGTGCGGCCCGACATCGTGTCGGTGCACTTCCACCACACGCCCTTCGCGGAGCCAGCCTTCATCCGCGCCCTGCCGCGCGAACATTCCCGCGAGCTGCTCGAGGCGCTCGCCGCATTTTCGTCGTGTGGGTTCCACACGGCTCGATGGAGCAGCGATTTCGAGGCATCGTGCGCGTCGCTCGGCATCACCGCTCCGCCGACGTTCGTCGCCCCGCTCGGCATCGATGTCGAGTCGCTGTCGGCAACCGCGGCGTCGGCACGCGTGGCCTCAGAGGTCCGCGATCTCGACGCGGTCGTCGGCGACCGAATTCTGATCGCCCGCGTCGACCGCATCGAGTTGTCGAAGAACCTGAGCCGCGGCTTCCTCGCGTTCGACGAACTGCTCAACCGGTACCCGCAATGGCGCGGCGCGGTGATGTTCGGCGCGTTCTGCTACCCGTCGCGTGCGCACGTCGAGGCCTACGCGCGGTATCGCGCCGAGGTCATCGAGCTCGTCGAGGCGATCAACCTGAAGTGGGCCGCCGGCGACTGGATCCCGATCGTGCTCGAGACCGAGGACGACTTCGACCGTTCGGTCGCGGCCTTGACGCGCTACGACGTCCTGGTCGTGAACCCGATCCGCGACGGACTCAACCTCGTCGCCAAGGAGGGTCCCGCGGTCAACCGTCGACACGGAGCGCTGGTGCTCAGCAGTGAGGCCGGGGCCGCCGCCGAGCTCGGTGAGTGCAGCTTGTTGGTCAACCCGTTCGACGTCAGCGAACTCGCCGACCGGTTGCACGAGGCGCTGTCTCTCGACGCGTCCGAGCGCACGGATCGTGCGGTTCGTCTCAGGGCTGCGGCCGTCGCCCGCACGGCCGAGCACTGGCTCGACGATCAGCTCGCGTCGATCGGAATCGATTCGGCCAGCTGACGCAGCAGATCGAGCAACTCCTCGGGTCCGTCGACCACGAGATCCGCTCGCGCCAGCAGTGCGGCGGGCGCCTCGGTCGAACGAACGGTGATCCGCCAACACGTCGCACCCGCTGCTGCGAGGACGTCGAGCGCGTCGAAGGCCGGCAGGTCACCGACGTCGTCACCGGCGAACACGACGACGGCTGCGTCGGCTCCCGCCGCGGCGATGACGCTTCCCTTGTCGACATCGACCGGCGGGTGTATCTCGATCGACATGCGGGCGTGACGGATCGCGAGCCGCGACGCGACCGACTCGCCTTCGGCAAAGGCGGCGACCCGCTCCTCGATGTCGGGATGCTCGCGGAAGTGCAGCGTGAGCGAGAGGCCCTTCGACTCAACCCGCACACCGTGCAGCTCGGCGGCGAAGGCGTGCTCCGCGACCTCCGTGATCACCGCGCGCCACTCGGCGGCCTCGGGATGTTCCCAGCGCTCGCCGTGCTCGATCCCCTCGAGTCCGTAGAGCGCCGCAATGTCGACCTCGGTCGGCAGATGGGCCGTGAGGAACGAGAGCGGTCGCCCCGACACCACGAGGACGCGGCCGAGGTGCTGCGAGAGCCGAACGAGGACGTCGGCCGATCCAGCGAGCGGCATCGCGGTCGCTGGATCATCGACGATGGGTGCCAACGATCCGTCGTAGTCGAGCGCGAGCAGCGTCCGAGCGGGATGGGCGCGAACCGAGGCGACCAGCGCGGACGGGTCGGAGCGGCCGGTGCCCGCGGGCTCGGCCACGACGTCAGTTCGTCTTCGGCGCGCCGGGTGTGAAGTCGGGACCGATGAGCACCAACACCGAGGCGCCGGCCAGCTTCGAGGGCGTCGCGAGCGGGATGACGGTCGGCATCGCCGCGACGCGGTCGTCGGGCAGCTTCAGCGCGAGCGCGACACCGCGGGCATCACTCGCCGCACCGTTGGTGAAGTAGACGGTCGTCTTCGTCGCCTTCTTGCCGTTCTCGGCGGTCGCGCCCGTGTAGCCGAGCGAGATGAGCAGATCGCGGGTGGTGTTGCCACGGCCGCTGGTGCCCGATCCGTTGCCGACCACGACCTTCAGCTGTGCGATCGGTGTGGTCACGACGGGAACCGTGGGCACGGTGGTCTCGTTCGAACTCTTGTGCGTGGCAACCGCCGAGGGGCGACCGGAGGCGGCATCGATCTTCGCCGCACCGCCGCCCTTGGCGAGCAGGTAGAAGCCGATCACCACAGCGACGACCACGAGGATCACGCCGGTGACGGCATTGTTCGGCGGGCTCGTCGGCTGGCGGGTGCGCCCACCCTGAGAAGAGGCCATGGCGTCACCATAGCCGCAGCGATCGACACGTTTCGGTGGCGTTCAAATCGAACGGTCACCCATGATCCGTCGTACGCGTCGACCGCTCGACGAGTACTTGAGGATGCAGTAGAAGGCCCGCACGCCGTCGCGCCAGCCGATCTTCTTTCCCTCCGCGTACGTGCGTCCGCTGTACGAGATGCCGACCTCATAGACGCGACAGTGCGCGGCGGCGACCTTGGCGGTCACCTCGGGCTCGAACCCGAATCGGTTCTCCTCGATCGTGATCGCCTGGATGACCTCGCGTCGAAAGACCTTGTAACAGGTCTCCATGTCGGTGAGGTTGAGATTCGTCGCCATGTTCGACGCCATCGTCAGGGCGCGATTGCCGACCGAGTGCCAGAAGTAGAGAACGCGGTGCGGACGATCGCTGACGAAACGGGAGCCGAACACGACGTCGGCCTTGCCGGACAGCAGCGGTTCGAGCAAGCGGCCGAACTCGCTCGGGTCGTACTCGAGGTCGGCGTCCTGCACCACGACATACGGCGCGGCCGCCTCGGTGAAGCCGCGGCGCAGGGCGGCTCCCTTGCCCTCGTTGTGCGGTTGCAGGATGACCTTCACCCGAGGGTCATCGATACCGCCGAGGATGTCACGGGTTCCGTCGGTCGAGCCGTCGTCGACGATGATCATCTCGGCCACGTATGGCGAGGCGAGCACGGTGTCGACGACCTGGAGCACGGTGGCGCGCTCGTTGAAGCAGGGCGTCACCACCGACAGACAGCGTTCGGGGTCGTCGAGCATCTGCATCGATGGTAACGACGAGGTGTGTTTTTCGGCGACTACTGACCCCAGCCCGGCGGCTGCTCAGGACTCGGAGGGGGCGGCGGGGCCGGTTGTCCCCAACCCGGCGTCGGTGCCGGAGGCGCGCCCCAACCCGGCGCGGGTTGCGCCGGAGCGCCCGGCTGCGGGTAACCCTGGGGCGGATATCCCGGCTGCGGGTAACCCGGCTGGGGTGGGTAGCTCTGCCCGTACGGCGCGCCGTACGGGTTGCCATCGCCGTACCCACCAGCACGCTGATAGGTGGCATCGCCGAACGCCAGGATCGGATAGAAGATGAAGCCGAGGATGGCGAGCCCGACTCCGAAGCCAGCGCCCTTGCCGAAGGCGGCCGCGAGATCGACGCCGACGATGATGAGCACGATCCACCCAGCGAACGGGATGAACGCCAGCAAGATCCACCACCAGGGTCGCCCGGCGATCTTGAGCAGCGTGATGACGTTGAGTATCGGGACGATCGCGTACCAGCCCGGTTCACCCGCCTTCGTGAAGATCTTCCACATCGACGCGACATAGATGATGGTGATGCCCGCGAAGATGAGGAAGAACACGGCGAGGGCAGCCCCTTGGCCAGCCGTGGTCGTGGTGCCGTTGTAATACGTCTGGGCGATCAAGTGCATTGTGGACAACATGACGACATGATCGCAGATCAGGCGCTCAAAGCACCGCGAATCAAGCCGAGTAATTCCTCGTCGTCGATGTCGGCAGCATCATCGGGGCGGAGCTGGATCGTTCCCTTGCCCGTCACGAGGTCGGGGTGCCGCGACGCGAAGTCGTCGTTGCGGTCCTTGCCCCAGCCGTAGAGCGAGATGCCGTGTTGCCACACGCCGAGGTAGAGGCGGCGGTCGTCGACCTTGTAGGTGGGCACCTGGTACGAGATCACCACCGTGACATCGGGATGACTGTCGATGATGAGCCCGTGCACTCGGTCGAACAACGGCCGGTACTCGGGAGAGATCTTGTCGATGTAGTCGTGCACCGCCGGATCGATCACCCCTTCATCATTGCCGACGGAACGTACCCGAGCGGGTCTCTTGGGGCAGGCCCGATGAGGCTGCGCGACGCTGGTGTGGTGGCCCGCCATCCAAGAGCAGCCGTCCACCGGTCCGTGACGCTGGCGCTGGTGGCAGCGCTTGTGGTCGGAGCGGGTTGTGTGCCGTCCAGTCCTGCCGACAAGAGCATCTGGCCTTACGCCGTCTGGCTGTTCCATTCCGGACTCGATCCTGTCGACAGCGATCGACATGAAGTCGTCGACGGTTGCAACCATCACGGGATCGGCGTTCGTGCACGACAAGGTGGCGTTGGCCACTGGTGCCGTCTGGCTGCATGTCGCGCCCAGCGTCTACTTCCCGACGATCGACGTGTCGACCGATTCGTTCACCCCAGGGTTTGCCGCCAGCGCAACGACAGTCGGGTCGATCGCGCGGACTCTCGCGAGCGGTGACCCCTTCCTGGTGTATCCGCCCAGCCCGTGGCCCGCGGAGCTGTTGATCGGTGATGAGAACACCGTGCCGGCGTCGGTGGAGCACTGCATCATTCCAGGTGATCCGCCGATCGCGGTCCCGGTCATCGCGACGCCCTTCGTGCTTCCGTAGGGCTAGCTGCGCGCGGGTTTGCGGTGAAGGTACGCCCGTCGTGTGAGTGACCGCCCGTTCATCAGCGTCGACGAGCTCGAGCTCATGACGCCGAACGAACGGCTGGCGGCAGTCCGCGATCGAGTCGTCACAGATTTGGACGAACTGCCCGAGGACTTCAGAAGTCGGATCATCGCCACTGCGCAGTCGCTCAGCGACGGCCCACTCGCAGACTGACCCAACTGCCGCCGCTCGTCGACCTCTTGGTCACGGAGTTCGAGGAGATGACGACCGCGGTACCCGGCGTTCCTGGGGTGCGAGTGCTCGCTGCGAGCGGCGTTCTCGTCGACCGGATCGCGATCTACGTTCGCGAACCCGGCCACGATTCGGTCGAGGGACTTTTCCTCGACCTCGACGTCCGACTCGAGTAGGGCCCGTGTGAGCTCGCCGGGCGGACGTGACCGCGACCGCGACCGCGAGATTCAACGCGGTCGCGACGCGCTGGAGTGTCGTGAGCGTCACTCCGGTTCCGCCAGCTTCGAGTCGCGCAATTGCCGCCTGACTGGTTCCCATCCGCGCGGCAAGGTCTCGCCCTGTCAGCCCGGCCATCTCGCGCGCATCGCGGACCTGGTCGCCGACTTCGAGCGCGAGCTTCGTCGCGGCGTACGTCGCGTCGAAATCGGCGCGCTCGGCGGCCGTCATGCGCTCCAGTCGGCGGGCCACCAAGTCATTCATCGTGGTGCGAACCATCAGTCGTCCCCCGTGCGAGGTGGGCCTCAGCGATACAGCGCTTCAGCGATCGCCGTTGAGCTCGGCGAGGGCCGCGACGTAGCGGGCTTTCGCTTTGGGGTTGACGTCGAGCAAGGCCTTGAAACGGTCGTGGGCGCCGTCGGCCCGCGCCCAATCCAGGCTGGTCAGTGTCGATTCGTCCACTCTCGCAGAGTCGGTCGGGATGGCTCTCGCGCCCATTTGTTCAGCATACGTACCCGGGCGCGCGCTACTCGTCGGCGCGAGCCGCACCGCCAAGGAGTTGGTCGTCGATGAGATCACTGGCGAGCGCATCAGCGAAGTCATCGGCGAGATCACCCGTTGTGATTCGCTGGAGGATGGCGCGATCGTCTTCCGTCAGTCGAGGGTCGCCGCCCAGCTGCTCGCCCTTCGTCACGCGCCCCATTGTGTCCGTCCTGTTCGTTGCCGGCGACCCGTCATCTCGAAAGTCCGGGATGTGGGGTCCGACGCGCAAGACCCGACGGCTCCCCGGATCGGAGGAGAACGTCGGGTCCACTGCCCTCGCCTACTGGTTCGAGCAGTTCCATTGTCGGCGGGCGGCGAGCGAACTTCAACCATCTCGCCGACCTGAACAGAGCCCGAACTCGGATTCGAACCGAGGACCTGCTGTTTACAAGGGGTCCGTCAGCCGTCTTCGCTGTGTGGTCCTGTGCAGTGTAGTCAATGATTCCGGGGGTTTCTCGTCCACGCCGTAGCGCCCTGAACACCCTGTGCGACTACGTGGATTAGCAAGGGATTAGCAAGCGACCGGCGAGGACCTCTCGCGACGGGGCAGCCGCCCGAACACTTCGCGATCTTCACTTGATCTCGCGCGGCACCCAGATCGGCCACGAGTACCCGGCGGGAGTGATGGCGCCCATGGACTTCCCGTCGACCGTCGAGATGACGACGCGCATCTTGCTCGCGTCACCGGCGTGGTCGACGTCGTAGGTACCGAACGTCAGCCAGGCGCCGTCAGTCGACCAGGTGGCGGCTGCCGCGACGCCTCGGGTGAGTTGTCGATAGCGCTTTCCGTTCGCGTCCACGAGGTAGACGCCTGACTCGGCGTCGTTGCGACACCCGGTTGTGATCGCGAAGGTTCGTGAATCAGGTGAGATCCGCGGGGCGACCAGGTTGCACGAGGTCGCCACGAGGGTCGACGGCGGATCTCCGTTCTTCGGAATGAGGTCGATCTGCGACGGGGCTCCGTCGAACGGCGAAACGTGTGCCGCCAACATCGAGGAGCTGAATCGGTATGGGCATCCTTCCCGGTCGATGCGAGTCGCCGGATCGAGTGCGCCATCCGGCAAGATCCGCGCGATGAACGGACCGCTGGCGAGCCCTCCCATCGCCCAGCGATGGCTGTTGTCATCGTCCCAATCAGCGCAGATGACGCCGGTGCTCGACACCGCTGTACCGGTCGTCAGGTTGATGACCCACCCCTTTCGGTGCGAAGTGCCGGCATCGAAGGCAAGCTGCTCTCCGTCAGGACTCAGGCTGAGGTCGCGGATCGGCGCCTCGACATCGGGCAGGGACAGCTTGCCGAGGTCCGTTCCGTCGGTACTGAACCGGTGGATCTCGTTGGAGTCGAGCTTGACGGCGAGAACCTCACCGCTCGGGGCGTGCGCCTTGTCGAGTCGGGGCGGGTCGAGCAACTTCAGGCCCGCGCACTCGCTCGCCAGGCTGGCTGCGACGGTCCGCCGTCTGGTCGTCTCACCGTCAGAGGGTTGGTACACGAGCGACTCGACATACGAGCTCGACGTAAAGAAGCCCGCGAGCGCGGCCTTCCGATGAAGCTGGTGCCCGTCGCCGGCGGACTGCCACTCGGCGAGGAACCTGGTTCGGTATCGATCCTCATCGCGCACGACTCCTTCGGCCTCGGTCTTGAGCGCGCCCGAAGCCGCGTCTGCCACGCGTTGGTCGTCACGGCGACGTTGGTCGAGCTTGGCGGAGGTCTGCTCGAGTGAGTCGTTCTCGGTGATCGACGGTGACTTCCAGTCGATCGCGTCGAACGCCTGACAGACCCCTGTCCTCGGCCGGGTGTTGCTGCTAGCCGGATGGTGGGCGGTCGTGCACCCTGTGGCCAGGAGCGCCACGAGAGCGCCCAACCGCAGAGTCTCAACGGACCGCGGCGGGTGGCCCGGCTTCATGGCTCGCCAGCGTCGCTTCAGCGGCCTGCCCGTCCTGTTGATCACGTCACCATGATGGCGAATCGGGGTCGCCGGCGCGACTTCTGCCGATAGTCGGCAGGTCGGCAAAGGCGTTCGCGAGCTGATCGACCTCTGCTCAAAGCCCTTCCGGGATCAGTGTCGCTCGGGTTCGTCGACCGCCGCGTCCCGGCGGAGCCGACACGACCATTTGAAGTTCCGACGGGATTCGCCGATACGCCGCGTCGGCCGCCGCGGGTCCGTCAGCGATCCGCCGAAAGAATCGTCGAGTCGCCGTAGGCGGTGAGTCCGGGATCGTCGGGTGCTCCGACAGGCGGAGGAGGAGCCCGTCGTTGACGCGCGTTGCCGACCCATCCAGGTGCGGTCCGACCGACGATTCGTAGAGAGAGCCGGTCCAGATCAGCCAGGGCGGGTCGGGCGGGAGTCCTTGCCACTCACCTCTGATGATCGACGCGAATCGAGCTTCGGTGTCTGGCCCGTGGCTGGTCGAGCCACCCGCAAAGCGAAGGTTGCGAGTGACTTCCGCTACCGCGCAGAACGACGCTGTCTCCGCGATCATCGTGCAGAAGAGCGTGACCAGGTCGAGCCGCCATCGCTCATCGTCGAAGGCTCGACTGTCGAACGTCAAAGAAACGCTGCCCACGGGATGTGGAAGTTGTGGGTATTCGAGATCATCGGACAATCCAGACGTGTGGCCTCCGAAACAGGGCCGATTTCCCTTCCAAAAGAGATAGGACTCTCGCCGCCACTGGTCGAAGAACGCGTCCGGACCCCCAACATCCAGCTTGAACTGAAGTGGCTCGTAGCCTCCGAACCGACGAGGTAAGGCCTCGGGCAGGAGCCTCCGGATGACCTCAAACGCTCTCCGCCCGATCTCCGGCGCCATGTCCTCACGCCGCACGTACCACCGGTACTCGACCGAATCGACCGTCGTGGCTGCTGGAGGTCTGAACGCTCGAGTCCCGCCCTTTGGCCAAGTCACGTCATCGAGCTGAGGGTCATAGACGACACCTCGGATCGATGCGGCCATCTCGGCGGCAACGCGGCTCGCGATCTTGAAGGATGGCGCCGCGCTCCCTTCGACTACCAGCTGGTACGTAACCGTCACGCCGACCGTTCGGCTACTCACAACATCGGGCAGATCCTCCGGCTCAACCGCGAGAGGCCCGTCGATCGTTGCCACATAGTCGTACTTCCCTCTCAGCAGCCGCTCGAGCACGAACTGATTCGGAGTAG
>JAYTFP010000278.1:0-7192 GCA_043734285.1 Acidimicrobiaceae bacterium | reverse complement strand
CCATGGCCGGGGCGGCCACCGGTGAGGGATGGAAATCGATCGCTGCGGGCGATGCCTCAGAACGAGTTGATCGCTCAAGTAGTCATTTCCACCCCAGTTCGGCAGCGGCTCGGGAACGGTGGCGGCAGTGGTCAGGCGATGCCGAGTTGCTGGCCCTGGTGCAGCACCGGGCCGAAGATGTCGTCGACGATGTTGCCGAAGCAGTCGTAGGGGATGAAGTCGGGGATGTGCCACTGCGGGACGTCGTAGTTCGGACTCGAATTCAGGTCGAGCGCATCGGCCAGATTGTTCGCCTGCGCGTCGCGCATCGCCAGCGGCTCGAGATCCCACGCCCACTCGACCATCTTCAATACCGACGCATGGTCGTAGACCTGATGGTCGACGTAGCCGCGCCGCGCCAGCGGCGAGACGATCACATTCGGCAGGCGGAACCCGCGCAGCGCCGTGTTCGGGTCGTCGTCGGGCGCCACCTCGGGAGTGACGTGGTCGTAGAAGCCGCCCCACTCGTCGAAGTTGACGACGAGCACCGTCCGCTCCCAGCCGGGGCCCGAGGTCACCGCGTCGTAGATGCTCTTGATGAACTTCTCGCCGACACGGATGTCGCTCGACGGGTGGTCGTCACCCGAGCTGCCGAACGGCGGAATGAGGAACCGTGGGTCGACGAACGACAGGTTCGGGAGGAGCCCCTCCTTGCAGTCCGCGTAAAACCCTTCGATGGGCCGGCTGATGTTCGCGAAGCGCAACCCGAACAACGCAGAGAACGGCGCATCCGAGAAGTAGTAACGACCCTGGAGTCCGGCGCCGGAGACGCGATCCCAGATCGCGGGGTGCGTGTTGAACGCCAGCGTGTTCGTGATCCGGTCGGTGCGACCCGTGTGCTGGAACATGCGATTCGGGAAGGTCGGACCCATCGTCGCGGCGAAGTAGCGATCGCACACCGTCCATGCCGGCGCAGCCTTGCCGAAGAAGAAGAGGTCGTCCTGCTCGTAGTACCCGACCGGCAGCGTGTCGGGTGACGCCAACATGAATCCGTCGCAGGTGCCGCCGTTCAACTCGCGGCGGCCGCCCGCGTAGCCGTGGTCGGGGTCCCTGTACTCGCAACTCGCGAAGTGCGTCAGGTGATGGGTCGGCACCATGTTGCCGTGCGGGTCGGCGAACGAGAGACCGGCCTGCTTGCCGTCGGCCCCAGGCAACCATCCGAGGAAATGGTCGAACGACCGGTTCTCCATCATCAACACGACGATGTGGTCGATCCCCGCCTCGCCGCCCGGGCCCGTCGACACGGCCTTCGTCGGTGCCGGCGCGCAGCTGCTCAATAACGAGGGCGCGACCAGACCCCCGGACACTGCAGCCGCCGACCCCTTGAGAAACCCCCGTCGATCCACCATGGACGCACAGGGTACAGAGCGGGTCGCCCCGCGTCATGAAACGGGGCGTCATGCCAGAATGAGCGCTGTGCGGTTCCGTATGGTGGCGGGTGCGGGGCTGGTGATCGCGGTCGTCGTCCTGGTGGCGATCCGCTGGTCCGGCGGGTCGTCGAGCGCCAGACCGAGCGCCTCGAGCACCACCCAGGCCGCGACCAACTCGCCATCGGCGCCGATCGAGGACGCGAAGCCGACCCTGACCGCGGCGCAACTCGGCGGACTGAAGTTCCACGAAGTCGGGCAGGCATCAGGGCTGACCGGACGCCAGAGCAACGAGCTGCTCCTCGCCGAGAAGGGGATGACCGCGGGTGCGGCGGTCGCCGATGTCGACGGCGACGGCGACCTCGATCTCTTCGCCGGCCGCATCGGCGCGCCCGACGCGCTCTTCCTCAACGACGGGCACGGCAAGTTCCACGACGTCACGACCGAGGCCGGACTCGGCGGACGTCAGCGATCGGGCGGCTCGAGCGCCGCCGCGTTCGCCGACGTCGACGGCGACGGTGACCCCGACCTGTACGTCGGCTCGCTCGGCACGGCGACGGGCACGCTCTACCTGAACGACGGATCAGGCCATTTCCGCGACGCCACTGACGAGCGCGGCCTCGGCGTCCCCGACGGTCACGATCCGAAGGCGGGTGAGATCCACGGCGTGACGTTCGCCGACTACGACCACGACGGTCATCTCGACCTGCTCGTCCTCCAGTGGGACATCGCCTTCTTCTCCGGACCTGCCGGCGTGATCCCCGATCCGACCGCGCCCGGCGCGTCGAACGCTGCGACTTCTCCGGGCTGTCGCGGGATCGCCGCCATCCGCGCCGCCGGATTTCCCCGTGCGCCCGGCGCGGACGCGAATCGCAGCCGTCTCTTCCACAACGACGGCACCGGCCACTTCACCGACGCGACCGCAGCCATGGGGTTGCGCCTCGATCACGTCGCCGGCTTCGGCGGGCAGTTCGTCGACATCGACGGCGACGGCTGGGAGGACCTGCTCATCGCCGGCGACTTCTGTACGAGCCGCCTCTACCGCAATGACCGCGGCAAGCGCTTCGTCGACATCACCGAAACTGCCGGCGTCGGCACCGACGAGAACGCGATGGGCTCGGTGGTGCGCGACATCGACGGCGACGGGCGCCCCGACTGGTTCGTCACCGCGATCGACTACCCGACCGGCGACCACTCGTGTCCCGCCGACGGATCGGTCGGCTGCACCGGCAACCGTCTCTATCTCAATCGCGGTGGTGACAAGTTCGAGGATGTCACCGACGCGTACGGGGTACGGCACGGATGGTGGGGGTGGGGCGCCGCGGTCGAGGACTTCGCCGACGACGGACGTCTCGAGGTGATGCAGACCAACGGCTACCAGGACCGCTCCCCCGCCGAATCGTTCGACCCCGACGATCCGCTCCGCGTCTACTACCACCACTTCGAACACGATCCGACTCGGTTGTGGATGCCGAACAAGGGGTCCTACGTCGACGTGGCGGCAGCGGCAGGGCTCGACGATCGCGGACTGGGCCGGGCACTCATCCCCTTCGACGCCGACGGCAACGGATCACTCGACGTGGTGGTCGCCGAGCACGCCGGATCGCTCCGCCTCTACCGCAACGATCGGCCCGCAGATCGCGGCTGGCTGACGATCCGCCTCGACGATTCGACGCATCCGGGCAATCGCCTCGCCCTCGGTGCGCGGGTCCGCGTCACCGTCGCCGCGGGCGCGCCGCCGGTGACCGGATGGATCAACGACGGCGGCTCCTACGAATCGCAGAAGCCGGCCGAGTTCCACGTCGGTCTCGGCAGCGCGCACCGCGTCGCCCGCATCGAAGTGTGGTGGCCTGGCGCGACCGAACCGCAAACGATCGACGACGCGGCCGCCGACCGCGTGCTGACCGTGAGGAGGGCCACATGACGGAGAGGCGGCCCATGATGCCGGGAGTGCGAACTGTCACGGCGACGATCACGCTGATCCTCCTCGCAGGTTGCACGTCGACCACCGCGAAGCCGACCGCGACATCGACCACCGCTGCACCGCACGCCCGGGCCGTCGCGATCAGCGCGGGCTACAACCACACCTGCGCGCTGACCGAGCGTCACACCGTCGAGTGCTGGGGGGGCAACGACAACGGCGAACTCGGCGACGGCACCACGAACGCGTCGAAGGTCCCGGTCCGCGTCGTCGGTCTCACCGACGCAACAGCGATCGGCGCGGGCGACTCGACGACATGCGCGCTCGTGGCGCATGGTCACGTCAAGTGTTGGGGCACCAACGCGAAGGGCCAACTCGGCGATGACATCGACGGACGGTCGACGCGACCTGTCGACGTGAGTGGCATCACCGGAGCCACCGCCGTCAGCGTCGGGGCATCGCACGCCTGCGCGCTCCTTGGTGACCACAGCGTGCAGTGCTGGGGCGACAACAGCGTGCGCCAGCTCGGCGACGTGTCGACCGACAATTCGAAGCGAGCGCGCCCGATCGCCGGCGTGAGTGGCGCGACCGCGATCAGCGCCGACGGCGCCCACACCTGCGCAGTGGTCGTCGCTGGCGCGGTGAAGTGCTGGGGCGACAACGACTACGGCGCGCTCGGCAACGGGACGATCACTCCGAGTCCGGCCGCGACCGACGTCAGCGACGTCACCGGTGCCACCGTGGTCAGCGCCGGATTCGGCCGGAGCTGCGTGATCATCGCGGCGGGCGCGGTGAAATGCTGGGGCGGGAACATCTACGCGAAGGCTGCAGCGGCGGCCGCGAGTCGACCGCGGCCGGTGGAGCGCCTCGCCGCTGCGTCAGCGCTCAGCACGGGCACGCTCCGCTCGTGCGCGGTCGTGACCGGCGGCGGAGTCTGGTGCTGGGGCGACAACGGCTTCGCACAGCTCGGCAATCCCGCCAATTCCAACTCGGACACCCCGGTCGAAGTACCCGGGGTGACGGGAGCGACCGCGGTGAGCGGCGTCAGCCTGCATGCGTGCGCGCTGGTGACCGGCGGCAAGGTGCGCTGCTGGGGATCGAACTCCGACGGTCAGCTCGGCAACGGCCAGACCGAAGATTCAGCACGCGGGGTCGCTGTGGTCGGCATCCCGTGACGCTGCGTGGCGGTCGCCCTCGGCGACCGGTCAGCAGGGTGGCGAGCCGATCGGCTCCACTGCGAAGTCCGGTGCGGTACCTGCCCACTGGTAGTACTTCAGATCAACGCTTTTGCGCATGTAGTCGTTCGGACTGATGAGGCCGGGCTTCGACCTCGTGCTGAGTTCAGACGCCTGCTTGACCGCGTCGGTCACCATGTCCTTCTCGGTGCGGCACTCTTTCATCGCCGGGGTGGAGTCCTTCACCTTGTCCTTGACGAGGTAGTAGTACCCGGCATACGCGCCGCCGCCGATGATTGCCAGCGCCAGCAGGAAGCCCGACAGAGAGCGGAAGTTCTTCACGGCATCACCTCGGAAGACTCGGTTCGCACCGAGAGTAGGCGACGGTAGGGTCCGGCAAGAGGAGGGAGGTGTCGGATCCAGTCGGAGGTTTCGGGTCGTGGGACCGCGACGAGCGCGGCCGCCCGGTGTTTCTGCTCGATCAGCGTGGAGCGGACCAGCCGGCCACGAAATCGACCGACGTCTGGCACCTCGTGGGAGCCCCGGCCTCGCCGCGCTCGCTCACGGTTCTGGTCTGACGTCGCTGTACGCAACCGCTTCCGGAATGTCACGACTCGCGCAGCGAAGCGGTCGGTGGACCGTCGATGGCTGCGCACCGACGTCGCCGCGAGCGACGTTCGGAGGACTGGTCGATCGAGCACTATCCCCTCCTCGCCGCGCCACTGATGAGCCGGCGAACACCCCTGCCCTCGACGCACCGGGGCATCCGTCGACCGTTGGTCATCGGCGAGCGCTCCTGGTGCGGGATACGGTCCTTTCCATGAAACGGCGACGGGATCGAACGGAGTTCCACGCGACCGCGTTTCGCGTCGGCAAGCTCTTCGTGGTCAGGGTCGACGAGCTCCCTGGTTTCCGCATACCTGTTCCGCACCGCTGGCAGATCCGCCGGCGCACGCTGGCCGCGGTCGCGATCGAGGTCGGCCGACAGCGTCACGAGGTCACCGTGAGCATCGCCGTCGGCAACACCACGCGAACGGTCGACCATTCGGGATGGGGGTAGTTCGCCGAGTCTCTCTCAGCCGGCCGGATGGAAGCTCGCGATGAAGCGTTCGTAGGAGTGTGACGACGAGGCCTCGAGCCCCGGCGCCGCGGCGACGAGCACGACGAATGCGTTGTGCTGATGCACGATCACCCGGCCATGTACCGAGTAGGTCACGCCGCTGTGAGGCTTCGAGCCGGCGAACGTCACCGACGGGTCGGAGCCGAAGACCGCCAGCTCCTTGTGGGAGATGGTCATGCTCTGCGACGTCAGTCCGTCGAGCAGGGTCGCGATGATCTCGCCGCTCTCGGAGATCGACGGTGGCAGTGAGATCGCATCGACGTCGATCTCCGAATCGCCGCCCGCTGTGAAGAGGAACATCGTCTCGACGAGCGACTCGCCGCCCGGGATCGGAATCGTGCTCGAGCTCACCGCCGGCGTCGAGGGTGCGAGCACGTCGAACTGTCCAGTCGACGCGGAGTACGTCGACCAGTCCTTCGACGCGATCGTTCCGGCGTCGGAATTCGAGTACGCAATGCCGGCCGCCACGATCGCAACGGCGAGCAGCGCGACGTCGAGTGCGCCCAATCCGACCCACCGAGTCCCGATCGGGGCACGCGGCATGCGTCGGCGAGAGACGTCCACGAAAACGGCGACCACGAAGATCAGCCCGATCGGACCGGCGGTGAAGCGCACGCCGAAGACGCCGGGGTTGCTCGCGATCAGCGCGGCGGTGACAGCGAAGACATCGGCGACGAGCAGCGCTGCGACCAGCCCTCGTGCGCGATCGAAGTACATCCGTGCATCGGTGATCAGGTAGGGGATCACCCAGAGGGCCAGCAGATTGCCGACACCGATCGGAGCGATCAGCAACCAGTCCGCCTCCGTCGCGTTCGAGTCCTGCGTCACGACCAGCACCGCGAGGGCAGCGCACCACACGATGGTCGCTCCGACCGCCTTGACGATGGGAGCGATCAGGTCGGGGGCGCTCGGTCGGATCAGATCGCCGTGGTGCAGCGACTCGACGCGAGTGGTGCGGTCACCCCATCCGGGTCCGGTCGATGCGGCAGCGGCGCGAGGCTGCTGCGCGACGGGTCTGCTGATCGACGCTGCAGCGGTTCGCTGCGAGGTCCAGGCACTGCCGTCCCAATACCGCAGCCAAGCCCCGTCGGCCGCCTCGTGATACCAACCCGGAACTGGTCCGGAACCTTCTGTCACGTGACTCCCGGGTCCGCCTCGAACGTCGGTCCGCCGCCACTGTACTGATGAATTCGATTGCAGGATCAGATGTTTGAGCGTATGCTCAGAGCAGTTGCTCAATACGTCCGCTCAAATGTGTGCCGAGCAGCTTCCACCTCACCGAAGGAGCTCGACATGCAGTACCTGGTTCCCGTGTACGTCACCTACACCATTGCGGCGATCGTGCTGACCGCCGCGCTGGCCCGCACCCTCTACCGCAACGGCGCTGTCTTCCTGACGAAGACGTTCGACGAGGAGCCCGAGCTCGCCGCTGCCGTCAATCGCATGCTGGTCACCGGCTTCTACATGCTGAACCTCGGCTACTCGTTCTTCTTGATGCGGGCCGACGAGGCAGCCAACGCAACCGAAGCGTTCCAGGTGCTGGCGCGGAAGATGGGCATCCTGCTGGTCA
>JAYTFP010000277.1:0-5187 GCA_043734285.1 Acidimicrobiaceae bacterium | reverse complement strand
AAGCCGCAGCCCACCGCAACGATGAGAAGGGCGGCCATCGCGTGCGCCGACGGGCGGCATGCTCCATCGAGAAAGCGTCGTGGCACGATCCGCGCGGCCTCTGAGCCCGGCGGTGTCGTCAACCTGCGACCTCCTCGTACACCGCCGCGACGGCAGCGACCAGATGCTCCGCACGGTACTGCTCGCCCAACGCCCGACCGGCGACACCCGCCCGCTCGGCCGCACCGGGGTCGCGCAGGTAGTGATCGAGCGCGGCCGTGAATGACCGCTCGTCGCCGACGGGAACGGCGGTGCCACCGATCCCGTCGAGCGCCATCGCTGAGCCGATCGAGCCGACCGCGGTCATGACCAGCGGTCGACCCAGTTGCAGCGCCTCGGCCGCGACGATCGGTACGCCTTCCCATGTCGACGACAACGCCACGATGTCGGCCGCGGCCATCTCGTCGGCCGGATTCGGCCGAGCGCCTGCGAGAGTGACCCGCTCGCTCATGCCGAGCGCGTCGATCATTCGAGTCAGCTCGCCGCGTGACGGACCCTCGCCGATGAGTACCAGGCGAGCGCGGAGATGGTCGGCGGCAACGACCGCGAACGAGCGGATCAGCAACTCGAGATTCTTCTGAGGATGGAGCCGCGCGACCGCAACGACGAGCTGGTCGTCCTGCACAATGCCGAGATCGCTGCGCACTTCGGCCCGAGAGCGTCGCGGCATCGGATCGAGCGCGGCCGGGGTGATGATCCGCAACCGTTCTGCGCTGACAGTGTCACCGAGGTGCGTCGCGATCTCCGCCGATCCGCAGATGACCCGGTCGAATCGGCGAACAACACCGCGTTCCACGCGTCGCAGCAGCCCCGCTCCCGACCCCGCGACTACGTCCAGCACGATGTTGTGCACTGTCAGCACCAAGGGTCGCCCTCGGATCGTCGCCGCCAGCAGTCCGGCCTTCAGTCCGTGCGCGTGGATGACATCGTGCGAGCGGCCCAGCCGCCCGACACTGCTCGCCGCGGCGGAGAAGCGGTCAGGGTGACGCAGCGCCGTCGACATCGCGGCCGGCACGGCGATCGGGACAACCCCGTCGGTGAGTCCGTCCATGACCCCTGCAGGACCCGCGATCGTCGCATCCCAGCCGAGCGCTGGGAGCCCGTCGGCCAGCGCTGCGACGTGGCGCCGGATGCCGCCCGTCGACGGCCCGAGCACCTCGAGCACCGTTCGGCTCACGCGCCGTCCTCGCGTGGCGACGACTCGCCGCGCACCAGCGCGCCCATCGACAACACCGCCGATCGAGGCGCCGGACCACCTGCGGCCCACTGCACGACCACGAACGCCACTGACGCGACCAGGGCCGCGGCGGCGGCGGCGCTCAACGACCCGGCACGCGACGTCGAGTCGACCGCGGACACGATCCACGCTCCGAGCAGTGCACCAGCGACACCGGCGACCGTCGAGCGCAGCAGCGATGGGATCACCGTCATCCGCGCCTCGGGTCGCGCGCGGAGTCGCGACGCCACGATCGCGCCGAGCACGAGACCGCCGATGAGCTGCGCCCCGCCGAAGGTCGCGGCGAGCCCGCTGATGAGATGGTGCGGGGCGTACCGCGGCACGACGACCAGCATCACCACCGACGACACGGCCACGACCGCGAGGTTCACCAACGCCGGCGTTCGGGCGTCGCCGAAGGCGTAGAGCACGCGGGTGAAGAACAGCAGCAACCCGAACCCGGCGATCCCGGGAGCGAACCACGCGGTCGCCGACGCGATCTCCGATGCGAACGCGTGGGCGCCGCCGAACGCCATCAGGCGCGTCGCCGGTACAGCGGCCGCGACCAGCACCGCAGCCGAGAGCATCCCCATGAATCCAATCGACCGCACCGCACCCGACGCGGTGCCCGCCAGCTCGCGCCACTCGTCGGAATGCACCTGGCGCGAGAGGCAGGGGTAACGCGTGGTCATGATGGGCACCGAGAACAGGGCGTGCGGAAGCGTGAACAGGATGAACGCCCATTGCCACACCGTGACCCCGCCCGCCTCACGGTTCGCGACACGCAGGACCACCAACTGCGTGATCTGCATCAGCCCCAGGAACACCGCGGCCCACGCGCCATCGCGCAGCAGCGAGCCGAGCGCGGGGTGCCGCCAGTCGAGGTTGGGACGGAGCGGGAACCGCACCCCGACCAACGCCACCACCGGCAGCGCACAGAACAGGACCACGCCCACCGTCGTTCCGCCGGCCACGACCCACGTCTCGGCGGTCGTGAGGTGCAGGGTGAGCGGCCGGCTGCCGTGGAGGTGGTCGAACCAGACGTAGGTCGCGATCACGACGACGTTGTTGACGAACGGTGCGAACACGGGCAGCGCGAACCGGTGGTGCGCGTTCAGGACCGCCGTCGCGACGACGTTCATGCCGTAGAAGAGCACCTGCGGCATGAAGAACCAGAGGAACGTCGCGCCCAGGGCGACCTCGGCGCGCCGCGTCGATGCGTCGGCCACGTCGTCGACGAGCAGACGCATGATCTGCGGACCCAGCGCGATGCCGACCATCACGACGACGCTGAGCACGAGCGAGAGCACGCCCAGCACGGCGCCGGCGACGTGGTGCGACTCATCGTCGTCACCCACGTCGACGAGCCGGACCATGGTCGGGACGAGCACCGCTTGCAGCGCTCCGAGCGCGAACAGCTCGAACAGGATGTTCGGAATCGTGTTCGCGTTCTGGTAGGTGTTCGCCAGGAACGTCTTGCCGAACACGCTGCCGAACACGACGATCCGCAGGAACCCACTCCCCCGCGACAAGGCGGTGACGACGGTCATCGCCCGCGTCGAACGATCGAGATCGTCGCGGGCGACCGAGTCGACGACCTCGGAGTCGGGCAGCGTCATGATCCGCCGGGGAATTGCCGCTGCGCGGTCGAAGTCTCTCCGTAGGCGCCGGACGGGTGCTGATCGAGGTCGGCGAGCGCCAGCACGAGCGCGAGCCGGCCGAACGGCTGGTCGAGGTTGTCGACAGTGACCGTGCGCTCTGCCGTCGCGTCGTCGCCGCGAAGAGGATCGACGACCGCGCCTCGGCGGAACTTCGAGTTCGCCTGGTCGAGGAGCCTCCGAGAATGGTCGAGTTCGGCGACGATCACGCCGGCGCGCTTCGCTGAGACGGCCTTCACGAGGGGCACGATGAGCCGCGACGGCGCGACCTCAGCACCCTCGCCCGAGACCACGATCGCGCGCACCCCGGCGGAAGGCAGATCAGGCGGCGTCTGGTCGCCACCGGTCAACGACTCCCAGTCGACGAGTTGTGCGTCGACCATCCGCCGCAGGACCCCGGCGAGCGCGTCACTCGTGACGGGCGCGACACCCGACGTCGGTGGCGGTCCCGGAGCGGTCGCCGATTCGAGCGGCGTCGCCAGCATGTCGACGAGTTGGGTGGTCACCTTCGCGACCGAGTCGGCGTGCTTCGCTCCCGACAGGTCGATCGAGTCGAGGCCGACGAACGCGGCGAGCTTGCGGACGGCATCGTCCGCGCCGCCCGGGTCGGTCCGCTGGTCGAGCCAGACGATGCCGAGCATCGAACCGCCCGCGTTGCGCAGGGTCGCGACCGCTGCCGCGACTCCCTTCTCGTCGATGCCTCTCGTCGCGACAAGAAGGATCAGATCGCTGCGCAGCTGCCGGCCGACCAGCGGGTCGAGCGCGCTGTCGCCGAACTCCTTGCTGCGGCTGTCGATTCCCTCGATCAGGTTGCGGATCGTGTCGTTCTCCGAGCGGAGTGCCTTGTTCTTCGCGTCGAGACTTGCCTGGTTCGACCGGACGAGATTCACCGTCGCCCGGTCGAGCAGTGTCGACCCAGCGAAGATGCCGACGGCCAACGCGAGGAAGACCGCGACGATGCTGACGATGTGGAATCGCAGATTGATCATGCGAGCTCGATCATGACGGAGTTCCGATCGACGTGGGTCATCCGATGAAGTCCGACCAGAACGAGTGCACGAGGGCGCGCACCGGAGGCGAGACCACCGAGATGATGAGGATGGCGAGCAGTGCCGCGCCGATCAGCAGTGCGAGGTCGCGTTTGCGAACATTCGAGTGGTAGAGCCGGCTGACGCCCTTCGCGTCGACGAGGATCGGGCCGACCTTCATCCGGGTCAGGATCGTCGACGCCATGCCCGAGCGACCCTTGTCGAGGAAGTCGACCATCGACGAGTGCGTGCCGACGGCGACGATCAACGCCGCGCCGCTGTTGTACGCCATGATCATGGCGATGTCCTCGCTGGTCCCCGAGACCTCGAACGTCGCGAACTCGAGCCCCATCTCCTCGAGGCGGGCAGCGCCCGGGGCGTGACCGCCGGCGAAGGCGTGGACGACGAGCTTGGCGCCGCATCGCAGGGCCGCCTCGCTGACCGAGTCGAAGTCACCCACGATCACGTCGGGCTTGAGTCCGAGTTCGAGCATCGCGTCGGCGCCGCCGTCGACGCCGATCAGGATCGGACGTTGCTCACCGATGTAGCCGCTGGCGCGGAGCAACATCAGATCGCCGCGGTAGTCGTGGCCGCGCACGACCATGAGCACGTGACGGTCGGTGAAGTCGATGCCGATGTCGGGGACCACCAGGTCGTCACCGACGAGATCTCGATTGTCGTCGAAGTATTCCGCCGTGTTCTCGATGAAGCGGATGAACTCGGCCCCCAACGTGCCGCGTGAGGCCGCGTGCACGGCTTCGATCGACTCGACGTCCTGCCGGTCGCCCGACGCCATGACCTCGCCACCGAAGATGACGTCGCCACCGTCGACCGTGAGGATCGTGCCGTCGTCGACCAGCGTCATCAGTCCGGCTCCGACGCCGTCGACGAGGACGACCCCGGCACGCAGGAGGATGAGCGGGCCCTCGTTCGGATAGCGGCCCGTCGAGGAGATCGCCGCATTGACCACCGCAGACACCCCGCAATCGACGAGCGACTCCGCCGCGACCCGATCGAGATCGGCGTGGTCGATGATCGCGATCTCGCCGTGGCCGAGTCGCCGCACGAGGTCTTTCGTGCGACGGTCGGTGCGGGCCACACCGATGACCGCCTGGGGTGGCACGATCGGGGTCGCCGCGCCGCTGCGTCGGGCCAGTGCCGTGCGCCTCACCGCCGACGCTCCGAGGCCGCCTCGGCCAGCATCTCCGCGGCGTGCACCTGAGCGGTCTCGCTGTCGGGGGAACCC
>JAYTFP010000276.1:0-4658 GCA_043734285.1 Acidimicrobiaceae bacterium | reverse complement strand
CGACGCTCGCTCGATGGGCCTGCCGCCTCTCGGCGCAGGCCTTAAGCTCGATCGACCGTGAGCGCTCCCACCTACCGCAAGGGCATCCTGTCGGATCCCCTCGACATCGACAACGGCCCGCCGCGGCGCAAGGCCTACCCGACGATCGCGGCGAATCCCGGCCTCGAGGTCACCCACCAGGCGACCGGGATCCTCGGCGCCGTCGTCGAATGGACCGAGGCGGTCGTTGTCCTGCGCGACGACAGCGGCCGCGACAACCGCGTCCGCAACCTCGCCGGCGGATTCCTCATCGAGGGGCGCCCGACGACGCTCGGACGTCCCACGCCTCGCGACACGGGTGGGACGAAGGTGACCGCATCGGGTTCGGTCGCGGCGCCGACGATGCCGGCGCGAGTGGCGCGGGCGAGTCGCATCCTCGTCGAAGGACTACACGACGCCGAGCTGGTCGAGAAGGTGTGGGGCGACGACCTGCGCGGCGAGGGCATCGTCGTGCAACCGATCGACGGTGCCGACGACCTCGCCGAGATCGTCCGGTCGTTCGGTCCCCGTCCAGGCCGTCGTCTCGGCATCCTGCTCGACCATCTGGTCGCCGACACCAAGGAGTCGCGCATCGCCGCGACCGTCGACCATCCCGACGTGCTCATCTGCGGACACCGGTTCATCGACATCTGGGGCGCGGTGAACCCGACGCTCATCGGGCTCGACGAGTGGCCCGAGATCCCGCGCGGCACGTCATGGAAAGACGGCATCTGTGCGCGGACCGGCTTCGCCGATCCCCGCACCTTCTGGAACCACCTGCTCGGCAAGGTCGGTAGCTATCGCGACCTCGACCCGTCGCTCGTCGGCGCGGTCGAACAACTCATCGACTTCGTCGCCGCTTGAGCGTGTGCCGTCAGGCGGCGCGCTCCATCGAGAAAGTGCCCTTTCAGCGAAGCTGATCTCAGCTGGTCGGCCGGTCGAGTATTTCGCGATACACGGCCTCGTAGGCCCGCACGTTTCGACCGCTCGTGAAACGGTCGAGTGCGATCCGCTGTCCCTCCGCGGCGAAGTGCGACCGCATCGGCTCGTCGTCGAGCAGACGACTGATCGCCTTCGCCAGCGCATCGGCGTCATCGGGCGGCACGACCAGCCCCGAGACCCCGTCGCTGACGACCTCACGCACGCTGCCGACATCGGTCGCGATCACCGCGACCCCCGCGTGCATCGCCTCGATGACCGACATCGGCATTCCCTCGAGACGCGAGGGCAGCACGAAGACGTCGAAGTTCGGAAGCAGGTGGCGGGAGCCGTCGACCCATCCGGTCAGCTCGACGCGGTCGCCGAGGCCGAGCTCGCGAACGAGTTCCTCGATCTCGCCACGTTGCTCGCCGTCGCCGACGATCACCAGGCGCGCGCCCTCGACCAGCGCCATGGCGCGCACGAGCACGTCGAGGCCCTTCACCGGGTCGAAGCGACTCACCGCCCCGACCGTCGGGCGGGGGTCGTCACGCGTCGGCGGTCGATGCTCGATGACAGGCACCGCGTTCGGGATCACGCGCAACGACCCGCTGGGAAGGCCGATGTCGGCCTCGATCAGGGCCGCCGCCGCGTC
The DNA here is from genome assembly GCA_043734285.1 of Acidimicrobiaceae bacterium. GTDB lineage: Bacteria > Actinomycetota > Acidimicrobiia > Acidimicrobiales > Microtrichaceae > JAYTFP01. The sequence goes on along the minus strand of JAYTFP010000276.1, from coordinate 3,067 downwards.
ACCGACGGCGATGTGCGCGCCGAATCGCCGCGCCGAGCGTCGCTTGATGCGACGGGAGAGCTCGCTGCGCACGCCCATCGGCGAGTTCTCGGTGACGACCAGCTTCGAGCCGCGGATGCTCAGCGCCGCGAGGATCGCGTACTGGCACGACGATCCCTCGGACAGATTGAAGTGGAACAGATCCGGCCGCAGCAGCGCGAACTGCGCGCGGTGGGCGCGCATCGCGGCGAGATCCGTGCGATCACGGATCGCCGGCAACAGCAGCGGTGCTGCAGACGGTCGCACCGAGGCGATGTCGCGCACGACTCGCTCGTTCGTACCTGCGATCGTCACGGCGAACTGCTCGTCGAGCTCGCGGAGCAGGTTCTTCGCCACACTCTCGGCGCCGCCGATCTGGCTCGCGTCGGTGTAGAAGACGACACGAATCTTCTTCGCAGCACCCGTCTCACCCGAAGGTCTCGTCACGGGGACTTCGGTACCGGACGGAGCCGATGGACGGATCTGGCGGTTCAACACGACCGCTGCGCGACGGATCCGCAGATTGAGGCGGGCGACGCCGACCAGCGCCACGCCACCCGGACCGATGCCGTTGCGCACGCGGTCGAGCGGGCGCTGACCGTTCGACCATTCGAGCTTGTAGTTCTCGCCGCCCCGCAGCAGGTCGAACTCGGTCATCCCCTCGTCGATCGCGGACGAGATCACGTGGAAGCGCAGCACGCTGCCTGCGCCCCGCCAGTCACGATCCGTGAGACGACCCGCCTGGTAGAAGCTCATGCGGTTCGCGACGACGAATTCGACCTCGATCGCGACCACCTGCTCGTCGGGCGCGACCAGACGGTGGAAGCGCACGTCGCCCGCCGCGACGCCCGCCCGCATCGCTGCCGAGAAGGCGTCCCACTTGCTCAGGAACCCGGACTCGTCGCCCCAACGGGTGTCATGGAGCAGGCGCAGCGACTCGAGCGCCGCGTCGAAGTCGTCAGGGCGGACCAGCTCGAACCGCACGCCCTTCGCGGTCAGCCGCTTGTTCGTGCGGGTCACCGTGTTGCGCATCCGCGCCGGCCGGGTGGTCATGTAACTCTCGACCGTCGACGGCAGCCTCGCGTAGGGCGCGACCTCGATCTCGGTCATCGTGCCCCAGCCGGGCACGACGCCCTCGAGTCGGCCACCGCGGACCAGGCCGACGAGATCGATGACACGACTCCCGGGTCGTCCCAACCATTCGCCGATGAGCCGGGCGACGTCGCACTCCGAACCCATCGCGGCCACCAGGTCGAGATGGTCGGGTTCGAGCGGTCCCGAGCCACAGAACTGGAGCCACTCGATGCCCGAGCGAGTCGAGCGCTGCAGGGCCAACCCGCCGACGAGCTCGTCGTCGTCATCGAGCACGAGCACGAACCGGGGCTCTCCCTCGGCGACGTTGGCAAGCCACCAGGAGCGCAGGAACGGCGTGGGAAGGCGCATCTGGTCGACGAGACCGTCCCAGACACGGGAATACCCACCGAGTTCGCCGACCACCTCGATCCTCATGAGAGGAACAGTGTGGCTTACCTGTGATCGAGCGCGGTCACCATGCGCTCGAGCACCTCGTCGAGCACTCCGACGGTCGTCGCGAAGTTCAGACGAACGAACCCGCGACCTGGCGGTCCGAACTCGGGGCCGTGACTCAACGCGACCCGCGCCTGCGTCTCGAAGAACGCGGCCGGGTCGTCGCCGAGCTCATAGGTCGTCATGTCGAGCCAGGCGAGGTAGGTCGCCTGCGGTGGCCACCAGCAGAGGTCGGGCAGGTGTTCGGCGATGAACGCTGCGACCCGATCGCGGCGCGCCGTGAGCGCCGCTCGCATGTCGTCGAGCCAGGCGCCGCCATCGCGCCAGGCGGCAATCGAGGCGACCATCGACGGCGTCGACACCTCGCCGAGATGGAACGCGGGGATCTCGTCCCACCGTTCCATCAACTCCGAGGATCCGAAGTGCACGACCGCGCCGCGCAACCCTCCGAGATTGAAGGCCTTCGACACCGAGCTGAGCGTGATCGTCCGGGCCGCGAACTCGGACCCGAGCGACGCGAACGGGATGTGGTGGTGCGCTGTGTGGGTCAACTCCGCGTGGATCTCATCCGCGACCACGACGAGATCGTGCGCGATCGCCACCTCGCCGAATGCTCGCAGCTCGTCCGACGTGAAGCAGCGTCCGGTCGGATTGTGCGGATTGACGAGCACGAGCACCCGCGTGTGGTCGTCGACCGCCGCCTCGACGCCTTCGGGGTCCAGCCGCCAACCCAATCGGTCGTCGCGAGCCAGTTCGTGGAAGGCGAGCCGCCGTTCGAGCCGATCGACGGCCTCGATGAACGGCGGGTAGACCGGCGCTTGGAGCACGACACCGTCGCCGGTCGCCGTGTACCGGTCGATCAGCCACGAGAAGGCGTGGACCACGTCGGTCACCGGTCGCACCAGGGTCGCATCGGCGCGCCACCCGAACTGCACGTCCATCCGCTCAGCGAACGCCTCGCCGACCAGCGCCGGCAACGCGCGCTCGGGGTAGCCGAGATCGCCGGCGTCGAGGACGCCCTCGATCGCACTGCGCACGGCCGGACACATCGGTGCGTCGGAGTCGGCGACCCAGGCCGGGATCACATCGGCCGCGTAGCTCGACCACTTGGTGCCTGTGCGGCGTCGGAGCTGTTCGAGGGTGACGGCGTCGAAGGGATCGCGGGCGGGCGTCACGCCGTGCATGATCCCACGACACGCCGGGGCTCCGGAGCTGACAAGCTGCAACGATGGCGCGCCGATCCGACGACCAGATCGACGACTTCGTTTCGCGCCTGGTGCGATGGGCCGTCGCGAACGACGAGCGGCGCCGCGGCGGCGAGGGCGACCCGACTCCTGACGAGCCGACCGCCCCCGTGTCAGTCGGCGCGATCGCGGCGGCCTGGGGCACGCTCAAGTTCGTGTTCGTCGCGGTGACGACGCCGGTGTGGTCGCCGATCACCGCCGTCCGCGCGGTCGTCAATCACCGGCGAGCCCGCCGCCTCACCGGCGCCCACCCCGACGTGATCCGCGACGTTCGCGCG
>JAYTFP010000275.1:0-2626 GCA_043734285.1 Acidimicrobiaceae bacterium | reverse complement strand
CTGATCGATCGACCGCTGCGCCCGTCGTTCCCTGACGACTTCCGCAACGAGGTGCACGTGGTCGGCACGGTGCTCGGCGCCGACATGCACAACCCATACGACGTGCTCGCGATCAACGGCGCGTCGGCCGCCCTGATGCTGTCGGGTATCCCGTTCGACGGCCCCATCGGGGCGGTGCGTGTCGCCTACACAACCGCGGGTGAGTGGATTCCGCACCCGACCTTCGACGAAGGCGACGATTCCACCTTCGAGCTGGTGGTTGCCGGTCGCGCGCTCGACAACGGCGATGTGGCGATCATGATGGTCGAGGCGGGCGGTACCGAGAAGTCGTTCCAGTACTACGACGACGGCGCCCCGAAGGTCGACGAAGCCGCGCTCGCGGCCGGCCTCCAGGCCTCGAAGACCTGGATCATGGAGTCGATCACGCTGCAACGCCAGCTCGTCGACGCGGCAGGTCGCAAGCCCACCGTCGAGTACACACCCCAGACCGATTACACCCCCGAGATCTTCGCGGCGGTCGAAGCAGCGGGCGCTGAGCGCCTCGCGGCCAGCCAGAAGATCGCCGACAAGTCGGCGCGCCAGAGCGCGGAGAACGAGGCCAAGGCAGCGCTCCTCGCCGAGCTGGGGCCGAAGTTCGCCGGCGAACCCAACGGTGAGAAGTACCTCAAGGCGGCGATCCGGTCGGTCACCAAGAAGATCGTGCGCAAGCGCATCGTCGAAGAGGGTGTTCGCATCGACGGTCGTGGCGTGCGCGACATCCGGCCGCTGTCGTCCGAGGTCGGCCTGCTGCCCACGGCGCACGGCTCCGGCTTGTTCCAGCGCGGTGAGACCCAGGTGCTCAACATCTGCACGCTCGGCATGCAGCGCATGGACCAGATGATCGACGGTATCGATCCGACCACGCGCAAGCGGTACATGCACCACTACAACTTCCCGCCGTTCTCCACCGGCGAGACCGGCTTCATGCGCGGCCCGAAGCGCCGCGAGATCGGCCACGGCCTGCTTGCCGAACGAGCGCTGTTCCCCGTGATCCCGTCGCTCGAAGACTTCCCGTACACGATCCGCACCGTCAGTGAGGTCCTGTCGTCGAACGGGTCCACGTCGATGGGCTCGGTCTGCGGCTCGAGCCTGTCGCTCATGGACGCCGGTGTGCCGATCAAGGCGGCAGTGGCCGGTATCGCCATGGGCCTGGTATACGCCGAGGGCAAGTACACCACCCTCACCGACATTCTCGGTGCCGAGGACGCGTTCGGTGACATGGACTTCAAGGTCGCGGGCACCGCTGACGCGGTCACGGCCTTGCAGCTCGACACGAAGATCGACGGCATCCCCGCCGACGTGCTCGCGGCAGCGCTCGAACAGGCGAAAGAAGCGCGCCTGGCGATCCTCGCGGTCATGGCCACCGCCATCGCGGCGCCCCGCGACGACGTCGGTAGCAACGCGCCGAAGATCATCAGCTTCGAGATCCCGATCGACAAGATCGGCGAGATCATCGGCCCGAAGGGCAAGGTCATCAACGCCATCCAGGCCGAGACCGGCGCCTCGATCTCGGTCGACGACGACGGCTCGGTGGGCAAGGTGTCCATCGCGTCGCCCGATCGTGACATCGTCGCCGAGGCCGAGCGTCAGATCCGCCTCATCCTCAACCCGCCCACGGCGGGGGTCGGCGAGATCTACAAGGGCCGCGTGGTGAACATCACCAAGTTCGGTGCGTTCATCAACATACTGCCTGGTCGTGACGGCCTCGTGCACATCTCCAAACTCGGTGGCGGCAAGCGCATCGACCGGGTCGAAGACGTCGTCGAGCTCGGCGACGAGATCGAGGTGCGGGTCGAGGACATCGATCCGAACGGGAAGATCTCGCTGGTCCCGGTCGGGGACAACTCCCCAAAAGCTGACGGCCCGGCGCTTGCGTCGGGCCGCACCACCGAGGCGCCCGAGCAGAACGGTGCGGCGTCCTACGGCGGTGCACCGACCCGTGTCGAGGTCTCGTTCGAGGACGCGTTCGACGCAGAGCTCGCGGCCGAGATCGGCGAGCTGGGTCCGGAGTCACGACCGGTGCGCGATGACGGTCCACGGCGCGGCGGCGATCGCGGTGACCGCGGTGGTCGCAGTGGGGCCCGCGGCGGCGATCGTGGTGGTCGCTCCGGCGGCGATCGTGGTGGTCGCTCCGGTGGCGGTGGCGGCGGCCGCGGCGGTCGCACCCGCTGAGCGCCGCACCGCATCTGCTCGACCCGGGTGTCTCGCTGACCACGCTGCCCAACGGGCTCCGCGTGGTCACCGAGACAATGCCCGACGCCCGATCGGTCGCGGTCGGTTGTTGGGTGGCAGTCGGCAATCGTGACGAGCCCGAGGAGATCGCGGGCGCGTCGCATTTCTGCGAACACCTGCTCTTCAAGGGCACGCGCACGCGGAGCGCGCGCGACATCGCCGAGGCCGTCGACGCGACCGGTGGCGACATGAACGCCTACACGACGAAGGAATACACCGCGTTCTACCTGCGGGTGCCCGCCACCGATCGCGCCCTTGCACTCGACATCTTGTGTGACGTCGTCTCGTCCCCCGCGCTGCGTCCGAACGATGTCGAGTCCGAACGCGACGTCATCCTCGAGGAGTTGCACTTGCA
>JAYTFP010000274.1:0-4722 GCA_043734285.1 Acidimicrobiaceae bacterium | reverse complement strand
CGCCCACGACGCAACGCAGGCGTGGCGCGACGGCGTGCTCGCCGCTCTGGCTGATGTGTCGGCCGACCTCGACGTGCGCGCCGTGAACGTCGCGGCGATGGTGCCGTCGTTGTGCGCCGTCGACGAGGCGGGTGTGCCGATCTCGGAGGGTCTTCTCTACGGCGACGCTCGCGGTTCCGGCGGCGACCCGACGAAGAACCCGTCGGAGTCGGGCGAGTTCGTGCGTTTCCTCGCGTCGTTGGCCGAGTCGCGTCCGCAGGCAGCAGGCTTCTGGCCCGCGCAGGCGGTCGCGAACCACGCGCTCGGCGGTGTCGGGACGATCGACACGGTCGTGGCAATGACGACGTTGCCGCTGTTCGACTTCACCGGTTGGGACGCCGCAGTCGCGGCATCGTGCGGGCTCGACGACACCACGCGACTGCCCGCGCTCATGGCAGGCCAAGGTCCGATCGGCGAACTCGAGATGGCCGGCGGCGCGCTGCTCGGCCCCGGCACGATCGACGCCTACGGCGAGCAACTCGTCGCGGGCGCGGTCGACGATGGCGACGTGCTCGTCATCATGGGCTCGACGCTGATCGTCTGGGCGGTCGTACCCGACTGGATCGAGATCGACGGTCTATGGACCGTCCCACACACCGAGCCGGGCAAGGTGCTCGTCGGCGGCCCGTCGAACGCCGGCGGGCTGTTCGTCGGATGGGCGAATCGTCTGCTCGGGTCGCACAAGGCGATCGACGGCCCGGGTAGATTCGATCCGGACGGGGTGCCAGTCTGGCAGCCCTACCTGCGCGGCGAGCGCGTGCCGCTGCACGACCCCGATCGCCGGGCGTCGCTGCACGATCTCCACATCGGGATGGGACCGAGTGAGGCGCGCCGGGCAGTGCACGAGGCGTCCGCGTTCGCGATCCGTCACATGCTCGACCTGGCCGGCGGTGTGGGGCGCCGGATCGTCGCCACCGGCGGTGGCATCCACGATCACGCCTGGGTGCAAGCGGTGGCCGACGGCACCGGCTTGCCGGTCGACGTGGTCGCGGTGCCAGAGGGCGCCGCGCTCGGCGCTGCCTACCTCTCGCGCGTGACAGCCGGACTCGAGAGTGACGCCAGCGGCGCGGGTCGCTGGGCGCGCACCGCGCGCCGATTCCTTCCGGATGGAACCATCGACGATGCGATCGACGCGCGCTACCGCCGCTACCGTGAGCTGGCCGGATGAGCGGCGCGCTGCTCGACGAGCCGGTGGCCGACGAGATCTCGTTCACCGTCATCTCGGTCGACGATCACGTGGTCGAGTCGCGGCACCTCTTCGAGGGTCGCATGCCGGCGTCGCTCGCCGACCGCGCGCCGTACGTCAAGACGACGTCGAAGGGTCACGAGATCTGGGTCTTCGACGGCGTCGCCTATCCACAGGTCGGACTCAACGCAGTGGTGGGGCGCGACCGCACCGCGGGGTCGTCGATGGAGCCGGTGCGCTTCGACGAGATGCGTCCGGGGTGTTGGGATCCGAAGGCTCGTGTCGACGACATGGATCTCGCCGGCATCTGGGCGTCGGTCAGCTTTCCCAGTCAGATCACCGGGTTCTGCGGGAGCGTGTACTCCGCCTGCTCCGACCCCGAACTCGGCCGGGCCTGCGTGCGTGCCTGGAACGACTGGTTCGCGGAGGAGTGGTTCGAGGCGCATCCCGGCCGTTTCGTCGGGCTGGGCATCGTTTTCCTCGCCGATGTCGAGGTGGCGGCTGCCGAGATCCGCCGCAACGCGGCCCGCGGCTTCACCGCGGTGAGCCTTCCCGAGCAGCCGCACCGACTCGGCTATCCGTCGCTGCACAGCGGCGCGTGGGATCCGGTGCTCGAGGCGTGCGTCGAGACGGGCACGGTCGTGTGTCTGCACGTCGGCAGCTCGGGGATGATGGACCTCGCAGTCGACGGACCGCTGGTCGAGATCGCGGCCACGCTCTTCTCGTCACTCTCGCTGACCGCGTGCGTCGACTGGTTGTGGTCGGGAGTGGCGCTGCGATTCCCCGAACTGCGCATCGCAATGAGCGAGGGAGGGATCGGCTGGGTGCCGATGCTCGCGGATCGCCTCGACTTCATCCATGACTGGTCGGGACACGGCCTCGGTGCGTGGCCGTCGAACGATCTCACGCCGACCGAGGTGCTGCTGCGCAACTTCTGGTTCTGTTCGCTCGACGACCCATCGATCTGGCCGGTCCGCGAGCGCATCGGCGTCGATCACATCATGATCGAGGTCGACTATCCGCACGCCGACTCGACGTGGCCCGACACGCAACGGTTCCTGCGTGAGCGTCTCGCCGATCTGCCGGCCGAGGATCAGCGGCGCGTCACGCACGCGAATGCCGCGGCGCTCTTCCGTCATCCGCTCCCGAAGGCGACCTGGCCGTGAGCCTCGCCCTCACCGACGAGCACCGCGAGCTCGCCTCCACCGCGCGTCGATGGATCGACCTCCACTCACCGATCGCGGTCGTACGGGCGGCCCTCGACGCCGAACGCGACGCTATTCCTCCGTTCTGGGGCGGGCTGGCTGTGTTGGGATGGCTCGGGCTCGCGGTATCGGAGCACTCCGGCGGCCAGGGATACGGACTCTCCGAGTTGGCCGTGGTCGCCGAGGAGACGGGTCGCGCCTGCCTGCCGGGACCGTTCGTACCCACGGCGATCGTCGCGGCGGCGCTCGATCGCTGGGCACCGTCGTCGCCGGCGCTCCCGCGACTGTTCGACGGCTCGGTGACCGCAGGCCTGTCGTTGGCCTGGGGGCTCGCGGGCAAGCCCGAGGGGAAAGGGCTGCGGGTCGGCGGCCGGGCGCACGCGATCTGGAGCGGTGCCGTCGCCGGAGTCATCCTTGCGCCCGTCGAGGTGCGGGGTCGTCGCCGTTGGGTCGTGCTCGATCTCGGCGACGTCGAGGTCCGCGAGCTGCCCAGTTTCGATCCCACGCGTCGCCTGGCCGAGTTGCACATCGACGGACTCGACATCGCCGCCGATCACGTGCTCGATGCGGAGGCCGAGCACGAGGTCGACGCGTTGGCGGCGATCGTCGCGGGAGCGGAGGCCGTCGGCGTCGCCCAGTGGTGCGTCGACACAGCGGCCGCGTATGCGGCGGTTCGAGAGCAGTTCGGCCGACCGATCGGGCAGTTCCAGGCGGTGAAGCACCGCTGCGCCGAGATGCTGGTCACGACCGAGGCAGCCCGCGCCGCGGTGTGGGACGCGGCTCGATGCTTTGACGATCACGAACTCGACGGGCGGGTGATCTCTGCGGGCGCGGCCGCGGCCCTGGCGCCCGCCGCGGCGTTCCGCTGCGCGAAGGACGCCATCCAGGTGCTCGGGGGCATCGGCTACACGTGGGAGCACGACGCACATCTCTACCTGCGACGCGCGACGGCGCTGCGGCACTTGCTGCCGGCGGCGTCGGTGGCCAGGGAACAGGTGGCGGCCGCGGTGTCGGGTGGGTCGCGGCGCGCGGTCGCGCTCGAGCTGCCGCCCGAGGCTCAGCCGATCCGAGAGCGGGTGCAGTCGTTCGTCGCCGAGTTGAGCGAACGACCCAAGGGCGAGTGGAACGACCTGCTCGCCGACTCGGGCTACCTCGTGTCCCACTGGCCCGCGCCGTGGGGGCTGGGCGCACCCGCGATCGAGCAACTGGTCATCGACGAGTGTCTCGCCGCGGCTCGCGTCCGTCGCCGGCATCTCCAAGTGGCCGGCTGGGTGTTGCCGACGCTCATCGCGCACGGTACGGCCGAGCAGCAGGAGCGATTCATCCGCCCGTCGCTGCGGGGGGAGATCACCTGGTGCCAGATGTTCAGCGAGCCGGGAGCCGGCAGCGATCTCGCGTCGTTGACGACCCGCGCGGTGCAGGTCGACGGTGGCTGGGAGATCACGGGACAGAAGGTCTGGACGACGATGGCCCACCAGGCGCAGTGGGCGATCTGTCTGGCGCGAACCGATCCTGCGGCGCCGAAGCACGAAGGCATCGGCTGCTTCCTGATCTCGATGGACACGCCGGGTCTCGACATCCGCCCGCTGCGCGAGCTGACCGGCATGGCGCTGTTCAACGAGGTCTTCCTCACCGATGTGTTCGTACCTGACGAGATGGTCGTGGGCGGACCGACCGACGGATGGTCGGCAGCGCGCACGACGCTCGCGAACGAGCGCGTGTCGATGGCGTCGGGATCATCGTTCGGTCCGGGTGTTTCGTCGTTGTTCGACCTCGCGGCGCGTCAGCACGTGGCCGAGGATCCGCTGATCGTCGATCGCCTCGGCGAGTTGGTCATCGACGCGCACGCGATCGCGATGCTGGGCGTGCGCGCGACCCTGCGAGCGCTCGGCGGCGGACAGCCGGGCCCCGAGGCGTCGGTGCGCAAGCTGCTCGGCGTCACCCACGAGCAGCAGGTGCAGGAGGTCGGACTCGAGCTGCTCGGACCCGACGCCGCGGTGGTCGAGGGCGATGGCGCGGCCTGGACCGCCGGCTTCCTCGGCAATCGCGCACTCTCGATCGCCGGCGGCACGAGCGAGATCCAGAAGAACGTGATCGCCGAACGGTTGCTCGGCCTGCCGAAGGATCCGTGACGGCTGGCCGCGCGGGCTGACCAGATGGCTCGGTTGCGGTCTGTCGGGGTACCTGGTGGGCGTAGGCGTCGCGCGGCGCCTTCGGTGAGAGGACCTCCCATGGACACCATCGTTCGACATCTCGACGGCACACTGGTCGTGCCCATTGCCCCGGAACGTA
>JAYTFP010000273.1:0-4210 GCA_043734285.1 Acidimicrobiaceae bacterium | reverse complement strand
ACGCAGACGATCTACCACTACGTCGCCACGAAGGCGTACCCGTACCTGATCGGCTGCTTCAAGGGCTCGACGACGGGCTGAGGTCATCGGGTCTGACGGTTCGGACGTCACCACCCCTCCCGTTCGTGGCGTGCCGCGTGGCAGGTTCTGCAGCGGGCCCGGAGTTCGTCGACGAGGGTGCGTTTCGATCGCTCGAACGACGCCGTTAATCGCCGTCTGTGCTCCGCTGCTGTCGCTCCGTTCCGGCGTCGAAGAACCTGTCGAGGTAGTCGCTCGGGACGAGCTCGCTCTCGCGGATCAGCGAGAAGATCTCGGCCCCGTCCTCGGGTCCTTCGAACAGACGGAACGATTGGGCAAGTCCGCAGTACGTCGCATCGATGCCGTCGCAGTAGTCCACTGCGTCGGCCTCAGCGCGTTCGATTGCCTCATCAGGCGAGTGGGTATGCCACAAGGTGATGCGTTCCTCGTAGGCCCCGGGCCAGAGTTCGAAGATCAACCGAACTGAAACCATTCGAGAGGGCTCTCCGGATCCATCTGTTCATTGTCACCGATCTCACCCGTCATCGCCGGGGTTCCGGCGACGGCCGCGTGCTGCGATCAGGCGCTCTCGAGGAGCGAGCGTAGCAGCGGCACGTAGTCATCGAGCGTGCCGACGTCGAGGCCGTCGATCTTGCCGCCGTCGTCCCAGCCGCGCAGCGCGACCGCGTCGCGGTGGCCGGGGTTCTCCTCGAACGAGCGGCACTCGTCGTCACTCATCGGGCCGCCCTGCAGCGCCAGGCTGGCCGTCGAACCGGCTGACAACCCCGCCAGGTACTCGGCCTCGACGGTGCAGCGATAGCGCTTCGCCCGCACGTGCAGCGCGATGGGTCCGGTGACGCCGGCGCCGAACAGCCCGGTCAGGTAACGCGCACCGACTGCTTCGTGATCCAGGTCGGTGTCGTGCGATCCGCGCTCGCCGTCGTGCGCGGCCATGTCGAGCAGATGCCCGACATCGTGCAGCAGCGCTGCGGCGACCAACTCGTCGGACGCGCCGTCGCGCCGCGCCAGCGCCGCGGTCTGGAGGCCATGCTCGGTCTGGCTGAGTTCCTCGTCGTACTGCTCCGCCCCGAAACGCCGGTACAGGTCGAGCACTTCGTCGAGCGGCCCGGCGACCGGCCCCGCCGCAGCGACGCCGCTCACGAGACGGGGCGGCCCTGAAAGTCGTTGATCAGCGAGACCTGCACGGTCGAACCCTTGCCGTGGCCCTCGGCGAACGCGGCGAGCTTCTCGCGGTAGTAGTCCTCGCGCAGATCACCCTCCGACAGCGCGTTGTAGGTCGGGTACAACGCGCGCCGGGCGGTCGACGACAGGTTCGGTCCACTGCGGTGCGGAGTGCGCGAGTGGAACCAGAGCGTCTGGCCGGCGGCGACCTCGACCGGCGCCCATTCCATCGACGCGACGATGTCGGCACGGATGCACCGTTCCTCGTCCATCCCGAGCACATCGGCGTGCATCCCCGACACGACCTCGAGACAACCGTTGGCGATCGTCGCGTCGTCGACCGCCACCATGCACGACACGTGCGTATTCACGAACGGATAGGCGGGCGCATCCTGGTGCGGCGCGTAGCCGGCGCCTCCCGAGAGCTTGTAGTTGACCTTCTCCTTGTAGAGCACTGCCGGCTCGCCGAGCAGCGCGGAGGCCGTCTCGAGCATCGCACCAGTGGTGAGCAACGCCCGCAGACCCTCATGGAACGGGATGATGTTCTCGCTGCGGCACAACTTCGGGCCGTCGTCGGTCATCTCGCGATGGTGCAGCCACTCGCCGCCGTCGTCGGGCCACGACGAGATGTCGTCGAGCCACGCACGCAACTCGGTGACGCCGTCGGCGTCGAGGATCTCGGTGAGCACCCAACCCTCACGGGAGAACTGCTCGACCGCTGCAGGATCGGCGTGATCGAACACCACGGGGCGCAAGGGGGTGGCCATGCCAAAGGTTAACGCCGAGCGCACGTCTGGGAGAATGCCGGGATGATCCGCCGTCGAATCCTCGTCTCCGGACGGGTTCAGGACGTTTTCTTCCGCGACACCTGCCAGCGCGTGGCACGCGAGGCGGGTGTCACCGGTTGGGCCAAGAATCTGGCCAACGGTCGCGTCGAGGTCGTCCTCGAGGGTGGCGCCGACAGCGTGGGCCGTGTCGAGGCGTGGTGCGCCGAGGGGCCTCCAGCCGGTCGGGTCGATTCGGTCGAGGCCACCGACGAGACCGTCACCGGCGTGACCGGCTTCGACGTGCTGTAGTCGGGGCTCGGATGACCGCCGGATGACCCACGCATGAGCGCCGACGCGACCACTGCGACCTCCGAGGTGGTCGCCGCGTCGGCGTCGGCGCCGCTGCGCATCCGTCTGTTCCGCTGGCTGTGGATCGCGGGTCTCGCATCGAACGTCGGCACGTTCATGCACAACGTCGGCGCGTCGTGGTTGATGACCGGCCTCACCAAGTCGCCGACGATCATCTCGCTCCTGCAGACGGTGTACGCGGCGCCCGGCTTCCTCCTCGCCCTCGTCGCTGGCGCGCTCGCGGATGTCGTCGACCGCCGCCGGCTGCTGCTCGCGACGCAGACCTTCATGCTCGCAGTCGCGGCCGTGCTGGGCGTGCTGACGGTCACCCACAGCGTCACCACCACGCGGCTGTTGCTGCTCACGTTCCTTCTGTCGATCGGCGGCACGGTCAACATGCCGGCGTTCACGTCGCTCACCCCCGAACTTGTGCCCGTCGACACGCGCTCGCAGGCCGTCGCGCTCGACTCGATTTCGATGAACATCGCTCAGTCGGTCGGCCCGGCGATCGCGGGCGTCCTCATCGCCGCCGCCGGACCCGGCGCGGTCTTCATCGTGAATGCCGTCTCGTTCGTCGGCGTCGTCGGGGTCATCGCACTGTGGAAGCGCGAGCCGCAGCAGCACACGATGCCGACCGAGCACATCGTCGCGGCCATGCGCACCGGCCTGCGCTACGTCGCACACGCACCGGCCCTCCTCGTCCTTTTGGCGCGACTCGCGATCTTCATCCTCTTCTCGAGCTCGCTCTCTGCGCTCCTGCCCGTGGTGGCCACCACACGCCTACACCTCACCGCGGGCGGCTTCGGACTGCTGTCGGCATCGCTCGGAGCCGGTGCGGTGCTCACCGCCGCATTCCTGCCACGACTCCAGCGTGGCTACGGCGGCGACGTCACGGTCGTCACGGGAAGCCTCGCGTTCGGTGTCGCGCTGCTGGTCGTCGCGCGCTCACCGAATCTGGGCGTCGCGTGCGTCGGACTCCTGCTCGCCGGCGGCGGCTCGATCGTCGCGATGACCACGGTGTTCGCGACGTTCCAGGCGGTGCTGCCGGCCTGGGTGCGTGGGCGCGGCCTCGCGGTTGCGATGCTCACCGTCTGGCTCGTCACGTCCCCCGCGTCGTACGGATGGGGCGCACTGGCGTCGGCCTACGGATCGGGGACCGCGCTGACGATCGCCGCGATCGGCGCAGTCGCGACCGCGTTGGTCACGGCACCCTTGCTGCGGATCGGACAGCTCGGAGACACCGACACGACACCCGTCCCACTCGCGCTCCCCGCGATGGGTGTGACCCCGGCGCCCAACGACGGCCCGGTGCTTGTGACCGTGGAGTGGCGGATCAATCCCGCGATGGTCGACGAATTCGCGGTCGCAATGACGCCGATCCGCCGTCAGCGCCGTCGCGACGGCGCGATCACGTGGGGCCTGTTCCACGACCTCGCCGAGCCGGGACGAATGATCGAGTCGTTCACCGTGGCGAGCTGGGCGGAACACGAGCGCCAACACGGGCGAACCGTCGTGGGTGACGCCGAGGCGCAGGCCACGGCGCGGGCGCTCCTCGTCTCGACCGACGACCCCCTCGTCACCCATCTCGTCGCGGCACACCGGCCGCGCAGGATCCGGCCGTGACGGCGTCGAACCCTCAGACGACCTGCAGCACGCCGTAGGTGATGCAGAACCCCGAGGCCGCGACGAACAGGAAGCCGACGGTGACGAGCGCCACCACGGTCGTACGCCATCCACCCCGGCGCGTCGACGTCGCGGCGGGCATGTACCAGCCGGGCAGGAGGCCGACGGGGTCGTCGAGGATCGAGACTGCGTCGTCGCCGAGGGGCTGATCCGGATCTGCCGCGAGCGCCAGGGCCGTCAGCTCGTCGTCGCTGATCTCGAACGCGGTGTCC
>JAYTFP010000272.1:0-14032 GCA_043734285.1 Acidimicrobiaceae bacterium | reverse complement strand
GAAGCCCGCGCCGGCCGCGGCCGCACACCGCTGATCGAGGCCGCCGAGTCGACCGGCGCGACCATCGTCGTGCTCGACAGCGCGGCGCAGGCCGATCCGTCGATCGTCCGCCAGGCCGCGGCGCTGCACGAGAGCGGGCTCCGGGTCCGAGCGCTGACGACCTTCTACGAGCAGTGGCTCGGCAAATTGCCGATCGGCGAACTCGAGCGGGTGTCGCTCATGTTCGACATCGCCGAGATCCACGGCGGCGCGTACTCACGAGTGAAGCGGTTGCTCGACGTGGTCGCCGGCGTCGCGTGCGGCGTCGCCTGCGTGGCCATCCTGCCGCTCGTCGCCGCGGCGAACCTGGTCGGCAATCGAGGTCCGCTGCTGTTCCGCCAGGAGCGAGTCGGGAAGGGCGGCACCACGTTCACCATGCTGAAGTTCCGCACGATGGTGCCGACGGACGGTGACATCGACGCCGAGGCAGACGAGGCGCTCGACATCGTCGCCGACGGATCGTGGACGCAGGAGTCCGACGCCCGCGTCACAACCTTCGGCCGGCTGCTGCGCCGCAGCCATCTCGACGAGCTGCCGCAGGCCTGGAACATGGTGGCGGGTGACCTGTCGCTGGTCGGGCCGCGGCCCGAGCAGCCCCGCTACGTCGACGAGCTCACCGACAAGTTGCCCTTCTACCCGATGCGCCATCTCGTGCGGCCCGGACTGACCGGATGGGCACAGGTGAAGTACGGCTACGCGGCCGACCACGCCGATGCGCTCGAGAAACTGCAGTACGAGTTCTTCTACCTGCGGCACCAGTCGTTGCTGCTCGACCTGCGGATCGTCGTGCGGACGCTGCGCAGCGTCGTGGGCGGGCGGGGCGCCGGACGTTGATCCTCAGAGCTGCTCGACCCGGCAGCGCAGCGGTTGCTCGGGTGAGAAGTGCACCCGGGTGTGCATGATGCCTGACCGGTTCAGGATGCCGAGCACGAGACGCAGGGCGGCCCGAGCGACGCGGCCCATGAGGCCTTCGGGCAGCTGGTACGTCGGGCGACCGGGGCTCGGCTGGTCCGCGAAGACCAGCTGGTAGAGCGGGCGGGTCAGCGTCACCATCCAGGTGGGGCGCGGACGCTTGTGCTCGAACACCAGCTCGCCGCCGCGTCGCGACACGATCCACGAGTGGTACTCGACGTCGAAGAGACGCTCGAACAGCGGGCTCGGGGTCTCGATGTAGCCGGCGCGGGCGACTCGCGCGAGTTCGTGGCAGAAGCGGACCGGCTCGTCGATGTGCTCGGCGATGTGCGACGCGATGACGAAGTCGACGGCCTGGTCGCGCAGCGGGATCGAGAGCGCGTCGCCCAGCACGAGGGGTCGGTCGACGACCACGGCGAGGCCGCCGCGGTGACGGTTGTCGACGAGGTCGCGTTCGCAGAGCAGGTCGGCGCGGGGGTTGGGGAATGTCCCGCTGCCGATGTCGAGCACGACCATCTCGGGCGTGACCGGAAGGCGGGTGCGCGACCACCCGCCGCGCACGGTCGATCGGGCGTGGCCGTCGGAGGCCCGGGCGAACATCGTCATCATGTCGACAGCCCGTGCAGGTCGAGGAAGCGTGACAACGTCAGCGCGCGCCAGGGATCGATCGACTGTGCGTGGTCGGCAGAGATCAGCGAGCGTTCGACGAGGTCGGCGCGCGCGTCGCACACCATGGCGGTGACGCGCGCGTCGGCGAGCCACGCCGCGTCGGGGGTCTGGTAGGCGAGTTTCGTTCGATTCCAGACGATGTCGTCGGGGAGCCGGTGCTCGACGGCGCGGCGAAGGTGCCACTTGGTCCAGCCGGTCGACAGTCCCTCGCTCCACGAGCGCAGTCCCAACCGCACGACGCGTTCGTCGAGGAACGGCAGGCGCATCTCACGTCCCCATGCCATCGAGTTGCGGTCGGCGTAGCGCAGCAGCCGCGGGAGCAGCACACGGTCGATGTCGGCGCGTGCAGCCTTGCGCAGGAGGCCGCCGACGCCGGGATCGCCCTGTGGGTCGTCGAGCCGGACGTCGACCAGTGCGACGCCCAACGAGCTGCGATGGCGACCACCCGCCATGCTCAGCGCGGCGGGACGCAGGGCCGGTGGCAGAGCCAGCCCACCGAGTTGGGTGAATGCCGGCCGAGGAAGGTTGCCGCCGCGGCGCCACTGAGCGTGCACCGCCGAGGCGCGCCGCAGATGGCGCTCGCCCATCAACGCTCCGATCGCCGACCACACGTACTTGGGGTACCCACCCCACGTCTCGTCGGCGCCCTGCCCGTCGAGCAGCACGGTCACGCCCGTCTCCGAAGCGGCGCGCATCACCGACCACTGCGCGAACACGGTGGGCGATTCGATCGGTGCGCCCTGGCGCATGACGACGTCGTCGAGCCCGGCCACGAAGTCGTCGACGGTGGGTTCGACGCGGTGCATCGTCGCGCCATGGCGCCGGCCGACGGCGACGGCGCGCCGCCACTCATCGATGGGCTCGCCGGGAAAGCTCGCGGTGAACGTATGGATCTCGCGTGCCGGATCGACGGCGCGCATCGACGCGACGATGGTCGAGCTGTCGACCCCGCCGCTGAGACTGGTGCCGACGACGACGTCGCTACGGAGCCGACGGCGAACCGACGCATCGATCGCGTCGATGACCTCCTCGCGATCGGCGGCCGGCCGCTCCCATTCGTCGTCGAGCAACGTGGCGATGCTCCACCAACGGCGGGGCGCGTCGAGTCCAGTGCGGTGCAGCACCGCGGTTGTGCCGGGAGGGAGCTGGCTGATGCCGTCGAAGTACGAACCCGCCGGATCCTCGATGTCGCCGAGCGTGAGGAAGCCGGCGATCCGCCGAAGATCGGCGCGGCACGAGCCGACTCCGGCGCGGCGCAACGCGCCGGGCTCGGATCCGAACCACCAACGGCCCTGCCCGTCGCGGCCGTAGTACAGCGGCTTCTCGCCGAAGCGGTCGCGGGCGAGGAGCACCTGGTCGAGGCGCGGATCGGCGATGGCGATCGCGAACATGCCGTCGAGGTAGTCGAGGCACGCCTCGCCCCATTCGAGGTACGAGTGCAGCAGCACCTCGGTGTCGCCATCGGTCACGAAGCGGTGCCCGCGTGCCGCGAGCCGCGAACGGAGCTCGACGTAGTTGTAGATCTCACCGTTGAACGCGATCGCGACCCCGGTCTCGTGGTCGACCATCGGCTGATCAGCCCGTCGTTCGAGATCGAGGATCGCGAGGCGCTGGAACCCCAGCCACACGCCGTCCGCAGTGTGTGTGCCGCTGCCGTCGGGACCGCGGTGCTCGAGCGCGGCGAGCACCGCAGCCGCGGTCGGCGCGTCGACGGCGATGTCGCCGACCATTCCCGCGAAGCCGCACATCAGCGCTCGCCTTCGATCGCATCGCGAAGTGCGGCGGCGCGCTGCTCGACAGCGAATCGACCGGCGGTGTCGGCTCGCAGGTCGGCTCGGTCGATGTGACGTCCGCTCTCGGTCGCGGCGGCGATCGCGGCGACATCGTCGGCGACCGACGAAGCGTCACCCGCGTGAACCGCCCACGAGCCCCCGACCTCGGCAAGGGCCGGCGAATTGCCGATCACCGGAACGCAGCCGCAGAGCATCGCCTCGGCCATGGCCACGCCGAACGTTTCGTGCCATGAGAGCTGCGCGTAGACGCCCGCCGACCACAGCAGGCGTGCGAGGGCGTCGTGATCGAGATGCCCCGTGACGACGAGATTCGGCGCATCGGTTCGCACCGCGTCGACGCGGGCAGCGACCGACGGTGTGAGCCGGCCGGCGAGCACGTACTCGTGGGTCGGATCGGCGACGGCTGCGGCGACGAATCGGTCGATGCCCTTGCGGCTGTAGGCCTCGTCGTCGATGTAGCCGAAGGTGACGATTCGGTCGGCTCGTCGTTCGACGCCGGGGTCGTTCCACGTCTCCGCGTCGACCGCCAGGTAACTGACCCGAGTGCGGTCGGCGGCGCAAGGAACGAGCGCGACGAACTCGTCACGCGACTGGGTCGAGATGGCCAGCGAAACGCTGCAGAGCCTGCCGATCAGCCGCGGCAACCACCCGTGCCCACGCGCTGCGAGGCCGTAGGCGCGCTCGGGGACGTCGGCGTAGTCGTACCCGCCCTGCACCAGCACGACGCGGCGTCGCAGCAGCCTGAAGGCAAGCACGGGAGCGAGCGCATGTTCCGAGGCGAAGAAGACGTAGAGCACGTGGCAGCGGCTCGCAGCGCGGAGCGAGGTCACGATCCAGCTGATCGAGTTGCGACCGGGGTAGACGATCCGTTCGACGTCGAAATCACGCTCGAGGCAGGCGAGATCGGTGGAAAGGAATCCGCTGCGCGGCTCACGGTCGACGAACGCGACCTTGATACGCGGCGCGGCGTCGCGACCCCGCTCCGTCGCCGAGCGCTCAGCGTGCGACTCGATCGCGGTCATGACGCGCCGTCCAGTGCGCGGATGCGGTCGGCCGCCAGGGCGATGGCCGCCAGTGTCGCCAGACCGACCACGGCCACGACGACGGCAGACGAGGACCGCGCCAGTACGACGAGCGACCCGGTGACGACCGCGAGGGCCACGGTCGGTGCGCCGAGGCGCACGGCGCGGATCGCTGCCGCGCGATCAGCGCCGCGCCCGACGTGCCACAAGCGGGGGACGAGCAGCGCCGTCATCAGCAACTCCGCCGTGAGCGTGGCGATCGCGACACCCGCGGCACCGTGTGCAGCGACGAGCGCCGCGCCGAGGCCGAGGTTGCAGATGGTTCCCGCCGCGAGGATCCACAGGAAGGTGTGAGCGCGGTCGCGGGCGAGCAGCACGAACTCGGCGACGCCCCGGAACGACCAGGTGAGTGCGGTGACGGCGAGCAGTCGCAGCGCCAGTTCGGCACCGGGATAGCGGCCGCTGCCGAAGAGAATGTGGAGCGCGCTCGCGGGCGCCACGACGAACCAGCAGACGAGCGGCACCATCGCGGTCGACAACGCGCCGACGACCGACGTCGCGGCCGATTCGGCATCCGGACGCCCTGCGACCAGTCGACTCCGCACGATCGGCAGGACCGGTGCAGCAGTGCTGAGTGCGAGCAATGAGATCGCCTCGATCGGCCGTTGTGCGGCGACGAACACGCCGACGGTCGCGGGCGCGGCGAACAGGGTCAGCAGGAGCGGACTGCTGCGTGGACTCAACGTCGCGAGTGCGAATTCAGCCGCAGTGAATCGCGACTGGCGATCGACGAGTGCGGGCATCGGGCGTGGGTTCGGTGACCGACGTCGCCACGCGATCAGGGTCACCGCCGCGGCGCTCGCCGAGTTGGTCGCAAGGTAGGCGATGAGCACGCCCCATGCGCCGTGCCCGCGGTGGATGGCGAGGAACGCGATGGCCACGAAGGCGACGCGCTCGGCGACGAGCATGCGCACCTCGGAGACGACGAAGCCGGTGGAACGCAGGGCCGCATAACCCAGCTCGGTGATGCCACTCGCGGTGGCGATGAGTCCCGCGAGCGCGACGATCGCCAGCGATACGGAGCTGCCGAAGACGAACAGCGCGGCGACGACGAGACCCGCCGTGACGAGTCCTCCGACGATCCTGACCATCGACGTGTGTCGCATCGCCGGCCAGAGCAGTGACGGATCGCCGGCAACGTGCCGCACGATCGTACGCGTCATGCCCAGGTCGCCGATGCCGGCGAAGAGGGCGAAGAACGTGAGGCCGGTGGCGAGCAGGCCGAATTGGCCGTCGTCGAGCAGCCGCGCCGACATGATGAACCAGCCCAGACCGACGGCCTGGGTCAGGGCGCGAGCGGCGGCCAGCGCGACGAAGCGGCGTGACGCGCCGCCCTCCCAGCCGGTGCCGGGCGAGGGAGACGCCTCGTCAGCCGGGCTCGAGTCAGTGATGCCGTCGACGTCAGGTGATGGCAGCGGCGACCAGGTGCCCGCAGACACGATCCACCTCGTCTTCGGTCATCAGGGGATCCATCGGCAGCGAGAGGATCTCGGCCGCCGCCGCCTCGGCGTTCGGTGTCGGACGGGCACCGGCGCGGATGAGCCAGGGCTGCTGTGAGAGGGGCATCGGGTAGTGGACCCCGGTCTGCACGCCGGCCTCGGCGAGGGATGCAGCGACCGACGTGCGATCAGCGAATCGCGCGACGAGCAAGTGGTGCACGGCGCCATCGGTCCAGGGCACGAGTGCGTCACCGAGATGCGAGCGGTACTGCTCGGCGAGGCGTCGACGGTTCTCGGTCCACTCGGCGAGGTGTCGCAGCTTCACGTCGAGCACCGCGGCCTGAAGACCGTCGAGCCGCGAGCAAAAGCCGGGATCGTCATGTTCGTACTTGGTCGAGCGGCCGTGGTCCCGGCGGCGGCGTACCTCGGCGAGCAGCGCGTCGTCGTTCGAGATGACCATGCCGCCGTCGCCCAGGGCGCCGAGGTTCTTGCCGGGATAGAAGCTGAAGCAGGCTGCGTGGCCGACAGTGCCGACCGGTCGGCCACCGTCGGTGGCGAGGTGTGCCTGGGCGGAGTCTTCGATGACGAGGAGCCCCGTCTCGCGCCATGCCTTCAGCAGGTCGAAGGGCACGAGATGGCCGTACAGGTGGACCGCGATGACGGCGCGCGTGCGATCAGTGCGCACGCCCTCGACCGAGCGGGCGTCCAGCAGCAGCGTGGTCGCGTCGACATCGGCGACCACCGGCGTCGCGCCCACGTGATGGACGGCTTCGGCCGTGGCGACGAACGTCATCGACGGCACGATGACCTCGTCGCCGGGTCCGACGCCGAGGGCGACGAGGGTCAGGGTGAGTGCGTCGGTCCCGGATGCGCAACCCGCGCCCGCGCCGGTGTGGTGCGCCGCGCCGAACGATGCCTCGAACGTGGCGACCTCGCGACCGCCGACGAACGCGGACGAGGCGAGCACGCGGCCGATGGCCTCGTCGAGCTCACCGCGGATCGACTGGTGGAGCCGTGTCAGGTCGGCGAAGGGAATGGTCACGAGATCTCCTTGGAGGGATTGCCGACGACGCGCGCTCCGGCGCGGACGTGGTGGGTGACGACGGCGCCCGCGCCGACGAGCGCGCCTTCGCCGATGACGACGCCGGGCAGCAGGACCACGCCGGCGCCGATGACGGCACCCGGGCCGATGAGCACGCCTTCGAGGTTCGCTTTGGTGTCGGGTCGGTTGGGATAGCGGGCGTTGGTCACGATCACGCCCGGTCCCAGCCATGCACCGGCGGAGATCACGCTGTACTCGGGGACGAAGCAGCCGGTGTGTAGGCGCGCCCCGTCGCCGATCTCGACGTGGTGCTCGACGACGGTGTGGCTGCCGATCGACACGCGACGTCCGATGACGGTCGACTCGCGGATCAGCGCGCCGTGGCCGATGTGGCCGTCGTCGCCGATCGTGGTGCCGCGGTAGATCACCGCGTGACTGCGGATGACGACCCGGTCACCGATCACCAGTGGTTCGGCGTCGAGGGGATCCTGGCCGAGCACCGCGAAGTGATCCACGGTCGCGCCCTCGCCTAGGTACGTGTCGTCGGCGACGACCGCGTTCGCGGCGATCGCGTCGCGGATGGTCGCGCCGGGGCTCACCATTGGAGCTGCACCGGTTCGCCGTGGCGGCGCGCCGATTCGTCGATCGCTTCGAGGATCGCGACGACGTCGGCACCGTGTCGCGCATCGGCGAGCGGCGGTTCGCCGGTGATGCAGGCGTGGGCGAACGCTGCCATCTCGTTGCGCAACGGCTCGGTGACCTCGATCTTCGGGATGACGATGTCGCCGGCTCGGGTGCGCCACTGGAAGTCGCCCAGCGACTCGTACTCGCCGAAGCCCTCGCCCTTGGCGACGCCCGCGTCGACGAGCCACACCTTCTGATCGACCGAGACGTCGTTGTAGATCGCCATCTTCTGATCGCCGACGATGGTCATCACCCGCGATTTCGACGGATCGATCCAGCTCACGTGAAGGTGCGTGCCGATCCCGGAGGGGAACGTCAGATTGGCGAAGAAGACGTCGGGGATCGCCTTGTCGATCATCGCCATCGACGTGCCCGACACCTCGGTCGGTCGCTCAGAGAGGAGGTAGAGCATGATCGCGACGTCGTGCGGCGCGAAGTTCCACAGAGCGTTGCAGTCGCGGCGGATGCGCCCGAGGCTCAGGCGCTGCGAGTAGATGTACTGGATCGCGCCCAGGTCGCCGCGGTCGATGTACTCGCGCAGTCGCAACACCGGCGCCGAGTACAAGAAGGTGTGACCGACCATCAAGGTGAGACCCGTGCTCGCGGCGAGCGCGACCAGCCGCTCCGCGTCGACGGCGTTCATCGCCAGCGGCTTCTCGACCATCACGTGCTTGCCGGCGCCGAGCGCCTCCGTGGCCAACTCGGCGTGGAAGCCCGCAGGCGAGGCGATGACCACCGCGGCGACGTCGGGATCGGCGAGCGCCTCGGCCAGCGAGCTCCAGGTGGTGATGTTGTCGAGGGCCTCGTCGGCGGCCTTGCGTTGCGACTCCGTGGGATCGGCGACACCGATCAGTCGGAGCGACGGCGTCGCCTTGATGTTGCGCGCCAGATTGGCGCCCCAGTAGCCGTAGCCGATCAGTGCGACTCCGAGTCGTTCGGTCATCGGTTCCTCCCAGGAACGAGTTCCTCGAGCAGCGAGGCGACGAATCCGGCGCCCCAGGCGGCGTGCATGACGGGGAAGCAGACCGCCAACGTGATCCCGTCGGCGTCGTGTTGCGTCGGTTGGGCGCGGCGTACCGCGGTGGCGACGAGACCCGCGTAGGCAAGGCCGGCAGCGACGACCGCAGGTCGACCGCCGCGGTGGCGCAGCGCGAGGGGAGCGAGGGCAGCCGCGACGACCGCGATCGGTGGGACGGCATGGCGGACCCGCATCGAGCGAGGGTGACGACGGACGACGCGTTCTTTCCAGCGCCCGTACCACCAGAACTGGCGAGCGAGCGCGGCGACTGAGCCGCGTGGTCGGTAGATCGACGAGATGGAGGGGTCGAACACCAGGCGCATCCCCGCGTCGCGCATCCGCCAATTGAGTTCGTAGTCCGAGTTGCGTTCGAGGCGTTCGTCGAACGGCCCGATGACGAACAGCGACGAGCGTCGGTAGGCCGGATGGCTGATCGTGTCGACCTCGCATCGCGTCGTGGCCGATCGATGGGGCGATGCCATGCCGAACGGCGACACCATGGCGAGTCCGATGGCGTTCGCGACAGGGTCAAGACCGACGTGCTCGTATCGTCCGCCGACACCGTCGGCACCCGCTTCGGCGAGCGCGGCGACCGAGGCTGCGATGTAGCCGCGGTCGGGCACACCGTGCGACGAGAAGAGGCAGATCACGTTGCCGTGCGCCGCGTCGACGCCATGGTTGAACGCAGAGGCCGCCTTGCGCTCCGGGTTCGCGATGATGCGGATCGTGAGCGGACCGCCGGCTCGCGATTCGACCGTCTCGCGCGATCCGTCGGTCGACCCACCGTCGACCACGATGATCTCGAGGCGCTCGGCCGGGTAGGTCTGCGCCGCGAAGCCATCGAGACATGCCTCGATGAAGCCGGCCTCGTTCAGCATCGGGACGATCACCGAGACGAGTGGGAGCACCCGGGTGATGCGCTCGATCGGCCGTGTGGGCTGGGTGCGAGGCGCGCTCATCAGCGCGTGGGTGTGGCGCCGGGTCCGTGGGTGTTCCGGCGTGCGACGGGTCCGGCTGGTCACCTCGGCTGCCATGCCCAACTATCGGCCCGAACGGCGGATTCTTGAGGCCGTGCGGGGTCCGTGAGGCATGGATCAGGGCGTGTGCCGAAGGCGGCACGCCCCATCGAGACAGTGATGTGTCGGCGAAGCCGACGAGACCTTGGCAAGCACCGACGAGTGCGGCCAGCCCGGCTTCTCAGGTGATGTCGAGCATGCGCTGCAGAGCGACGCGGGCCCAGTCGGCAACCTCGGGGTCGACGGTGACGCGATTGACGACCTGGCCCTCGACGAGGCGCTCGAGCGTCCAGCAGAGGTGGGGGGCGTCGATCCGGAACATCGTCGAGCAGGGGCAGATCAGCGGGTCGATCGAGACGATGGTCTTGTCAGGCGTCTCGTCGGCCATGCGGTTGACCATGTGGATCTCAGTCGCGACGCCGATCGCGGTGCCGGCGGGCTTCGCGGCGACCGCCTTCAGGATGAACTCGGTCGAACCCACCTCGTCGGCCGCAGCGCAGACCTCGTGCGAGCACTCGGGGTGCACGATGACCACACCGTCGGGATGGGCAGCACGAAAGTCGGCGACATGCTGTGTCGTGAACCGTTGGTGGACCGAGCAGTGGCCCTTCCAGAGAAGGAACCGCACGTCGCGCACGCGGTCCGCGTCGATCCCGCCGAGGTCTTTCCGCGGATTCCACACGGCCATGTGCGACTCGTCGTAGCCCATCTGGAAGCCGGTGTTGCGGCCCAGGTGCTGGTCGGGGAAGAACAGAACCTTGTCGCCCCGCTCGAATGCCCACTCGAGCACGGCCCGAGCGTTCGACGAGGTGCACACTGCACCGCCGTGGCGGCCGACGAACGCCTTCAGCGCCGCGGCCGAGTTCATGTAGGTGATCGGCACGACCCTGTCGATGTCGATGACCTCGGCGAGTTCTTCCCACGCCTCTTCGACCGAATCGATGTCGGCCATGTCGGCCATCGAACAGCCCGCATTGAGGTCGGGGAGGATGACCTGCTGGTGGTCGCCGGTGAGCACGTCGGCGGCCTCGGCCATGAAGTGCACGCCGCAGAACACGATGTAGTCGGCCTCGGGACGCTGCTGAGCGAGCTGGGCGAGCTTGAACGAGTCGCCGCGGGCGTCGGCCCACCGGATCACCTCGTCACGCTGGTAGTGGTGACCGAGGATGAAGAGTTGCTCGCCGAGCGCCGACTTCGCCGCGGCGATGCGCTCGGCCAACTCGTCGGGCGACGCGTCGACGTAGCGATCCTCCAGCGGTGACTGGAGCCGCAGTGTGACGGGACTGGCCGTGGGGGCGGTCAAGGGGGTCGTCATCGAGGCCTCACTTCGCTGGCAGTGTACGACGCCGGCATCTCGTCCAACGTCGAGTTACCCCGCACCGATTCCCGCGTCAGGGCGGGGCGGTAGGTTGCCCGTATGGTCGACCGCCCCGCCACCGGCACCATTCCCGACGCTCCGGGCAGCTACCAGTTCAAGGACGCCGACGGCCGCGTCATCTACGTCGGCAAGGCGAACTCTCTGCGGTCGCGCCTGTCGAACTACTTCCAGGATCCGGCGAACCTCCACCCGCGCACGGCGCAGATGGTGGCGACCGCGGAGACCGTCGAGTGGATCCAGGTGCGCAACGAGGTCGAGGCACTCATGCTCGAGTACAGCCTCATCAAGACGCACCGACCGCGCTTCAACGTGCGGCTCGTCGACGACAAGAGTTACCCATTCCTCGCGGTGACGATGTCGGATGAATGGCCCCGCGCCATGGTCATGCGCGGCGCCCGTCGCAAAGGCGTGCGGTACTTCGGACCGTACGGTCACGCCTACGCGATCCGCGAAACGCTCGATCTGCTGCTGCGCACGTTCCCGATCCGCACGTGCAGTGACGCGAAGTTCGAACGGCACGCGAAGCAGGGTCGTCCCTGTCTGCTGTTCCACATCGAGAAGTGTGCGGGCCCCTGCGTCGGCGAGATCACCAAGGGTGACTACGACCAGCTGGTGGTCGAGTTCCTCGACTTCCTCGAGGGCGAGACTGATCCCATCGTCGATCGCCTCGACGCGCAGATGCGCGATGCCGCGACGGGTCTCGAGTTCGAACTCGCTGCCCGTCTGCGCGATCGCCTCGCCTCGGTGCGACGTGCGATCGAGACCCAGCAGATGGTGGCCGATAGCGATGAGAACCTCGACGTCATCGGTCTCGCGCAAGACGAGCTCGAAGCAGCCGTGCAGGTGTTCTTCGTTCGGCGCGGCCGCGTCGTCGGTCGCAAGGGATTCGTGCTCGACAAGGTGATGGACGTGACCGACGGCGAGCTCGCGGAGCGCATCCTCGAGGAGCTGTACTACGACGAGCCGCCGCTGGGAATGCCGAAGCAGGTGCTGCTGCCGACGGTGCCGGCCGACACAGCGCTCTACGAACGATGGCTCGGCGAGCATCGCGGCACGAAGGTGCAGATACGTGTGCCGCAACGGGGTGCGAAGCGGCAGCTGTCCGAGACGGTCACGCGCAACGCGACGGAAGAGTTCCAGCGTCACCGGCTGAAGCGGGCGAGCGATCACAACAGCCGCGCTCGGGCGCTCAACGAGTTGCAGACGTACCTCGACCTACCCGAGGCGCCGCTGCGCATCGAGTGTTACGACATGAGCCACATCCAGGGCACCGATTACGTGGGCTCGATGGTCGTCGTCACCGACGGACTGGCCGACAAGCGCGAATACCGCAAGTTCAAGGTCACGACAGTCGGTGGCCAGACGATCGGCGACAGCGACGACTTCGCGGCCATGGAGGAGGTGCTCACGCGGCGATTCACGGCCTACCTCGCCGACCGGGCCCGCCCGATCGAGGAGCGCGGCAAGTTCCAGTACCCACCGCAGCTCCTCGTGGTCGACGGCGGCAAAGGTCAGCTGAACGTCGCGGTACGCGTCCTCGAGAGCCTCGGTCTCGAGGAGGAGATTCCCGTCTGCTCGTTGGCGAAGCAGTTCGAGGAGGTGTTCGTGCCCGGGCGTTCCGATCCGGTGCGGGTACCGCGGCAGTCCGAGGCGCTGTTCCTCCTCCAGCGGATCCGCGACGAGTCGCACCGGTTCGCGATCACCTTCCACCGCGAGCTGCGCAACAAACGCATGACGACGTCGGTGCTCGATGGCATCGCGGGATTGGGTGATGTGCGTCGCAAGCGACTGATGAAGGAGCTGGGTGGCGTGAAGGGTGTGAAGCAGGCCAGCCTCGAGACCTTGACCGCGTTGACCTGGTTGCCCGATGCGATCGCCACGGCGGTCTACGAGAAGGTGCGCGCGTGAGCGAGCCGTGGGAGGCGCACGCCCGGTGGTGGCAGGAGCAGTTCACCGACGGCGTCGATCCCGAGTACACCGAGCAGATCCTGCCGCTGATCGGCGAGCACCTCCCGGCCGAGGGTCGACTCCTCGATGTCGGCGCGGGGGAGGGGCAGGTGGCTCGCATGGCGGCCGAGGCCGGGCTCGAGGTCGTCGGTCTCGATCCTGCCTGGGCGCAGGTGTCGGTCGGCACTGATCGAGGTGGCGGACCCCGCTATCTCCAGGGGTCGGCGACGGACCTTCCGTTCGAGCGCGAGTCATTCGACGCCGCGGTGGCCTGTCTCGTCTTCGAGCACATCGCCGACTACGCCGCGGCGATCAGCGAGGTCGCCCGCGTGTTGCGTCCGGGCGGCGTGTTCCTGTTCCTCCTGAATCACCCGTTGTTGCAGACGCCGGGGTCGGGATGGATCGACGACCAGATCCTCGATCCGCCCGAGCAGTACTGGCGGATCGGCGACTACCTGATTCCCGCCGAGACCGTCGAAGAGGTCGAGCGTGACGTGTTCATCACGTTCTTCCACCGACCGCTCAGCAGCTATCTCAACACGCTCGCCGATCACGGTCTGTCGTTGACGCGCATGTACGAGCCGGCGCCCCCGCAGGGCTTCCTCGACCGCGCGCCCGAGTATCTGCAGGCGGCGACGATCCCACGGCTGCTGTTCCTGCATCTTCGCAAGGCAGGTTGACCGCGACGCCGTAGCGTGGTGGCGTGAGCGACTTCGTCATCATCGCGGGCATGTCGGGTGCGGGTCGTTCCCAGGTGGGCAACAACCTCGAAGACCTCGGTTGGTCGGTCATCGACAACCTGCCACCCGAGCTCATTCCGCAGGTGGCCGACCTGGCGCGCGACCGCGGCGCCGCGCAGAAGGTCGCGCTGGCGATGGGGTCCGACCCCAGCTACGACGACATCGCCAAGGGTCTCGAGTACCTGCGGTCGACCGGTTCGACGGTGCGAGTGATCTTCCTCGACGCATCGACCGACGTGCTGGTGCGCCGTTACGAGAGCACGAAGCGCCGCC
>JAYTFP010000271.1:0-3237 GCA_043734285.1 Acidimicrobiaceae bacterium | reverse complement strand
GGCCTTCTCGGCCGACATCAGCAGCACGGCCGCCGCTCCGTCGGAGATCTGCGACGACGAGCCCGCCGTGTGGACGCCGTTCTCTCGACCGACGGGCTTCAGCGTGGCGAGCTTCTCGAGGGTGGTCTCACGGAGCCCCTCGTCGCGCGAGACGCGATGGGTCGTGCCGATCGGCTTTCCCTCGTCGTCGATGTCGGGCGCGTCGATGCCGACGACCTGCCCGTCGAATCGGCCCTCGCTCCACGCCTGTGCGGCGAGTTGTTGCGATCGCACCGCGAACTGGTCGCAGTCGTCGCGGGTGACGCCCCACTTCTCGGCGATGCGCTCGGCACCCTCGAACTGCGACGTCGGCTCGTAGAGCGGGAAATAGCTCTTCGGGATGGGCACGCCGAAACCCAGTTTCTTCGACGAGCTCGAGCCGATCGGGACACGACTCATCACCTCGACCCCGCAGGCGATCGCGACATCGACGACGCCGGCTTTCACGAGGGCGGTGGCCAGGTTGGTGGCCTGCTGTGACGATCCGCACTGCGTGTCGATGGTGGTCGCGGCGACCGTCAACGGCAGGCCGGCTGAGAGCCACGCCGTACGCGTGACGTTGAACGACTGCTCGCCGACCTGGCTGACACAGCCGCCGACGACCTGGCCCACCTCAGCCGGATCGACACCCGAGCGCGCCACCAGCTTGGCCAGGACCGTGGCCAGCAGTTGCGCGGGGTGCACCGAGGCGAGGCCACCGTTGCGGCGGCCGATGGGCGAGCGGACAGCATCGATCACTACGACGTCGGACATGGCGAAACCCTAGGTCGTCAGGCTGCGACGGAGTGCTGGGCGTCGTGGTCGGCGTCCCGGCGGGGGACCGAGTGCAACACCTTGCGCGCCTGCGCGATGCCCCGGCGACCCAGTTCACGGGTCTGGGGGTCGAGCTTCCAGTCGTGGTCGGTGTCGTCGATGAGGAGCAATTGCGTGGTCATGTCCACCACTCTGACGACAACCACTGACACTGAAACGAGGAGACCCCGGCAGAGGTCTCAGATGGGCGATCCCGGGGCCACCAGCGGCCACGGGCGCTCACGCTCGATCACCTGCGCCAAGTCGAGCAGGAGCTGGTCCCCGTGGTGGCGGCCCATGATCTGCATGCCCACGGGAAGCCCGTCGAGGGGCTCGATCGGCACCGAGATCGACGGATTACCGACGATGTTCGCGGGAATCGTCAGGGCACCATTGTTCTCGGGACCCACATGGCGGTCGCCGACGAGCTGATTGAGGTAGGTGTCGGCGCCGAAAGCGACATCGGGGTTGGTCGCCGAGATCACGAAGTCGACCTGATCGAACACCTCGGCCATGCGCTCGTTGGCCTCGGTGCGGGCCGACTCGCACTTCGCCATCATCCGGAGGTCGAACTTCTGCTCGGCCATCACGAGTCCGAAGGCGATCTCGAGGGTGAGCTCGTCCTTGCAGTCGGGCCACTTCGGGCCGAGGGCGCGGAGCAGCTGGCTCAGGTTCGACAACGCCCACTCGAAGCCCAGGCCGGGCATCACGACGGGTACGTCGACGAGCATCAGGCCCGCGTCTTTCGCAAGCAGTTCGCCGGCCGCCCGGACCCGCTCCTCGACCTCGGGGCGCACCACGGCAGAACCGAGGTTCGGGCAGATCACGGCCTTGCGACCGCGCAGGTCGAACGTACCGAGGTCGCGCTCCCAGCCGTCGATCTTCGGCAGGCTGTACGGGTCGTACATGTCGTAACCGGCCGACACGTCGTACCAACGCGCCACGTCGCGCACCGACCGCGCCATCGGCCCGAACACGACCGTCATCGGATGGATCTCGGTCTGCGGACCGCGGGGGATCCGCCCGGCGGTGCCCTTCATCCCGACGAGGCCATTGAAGCCCGCCGGGATGCGGATCGATCCGCCGCCGTCGCCACCCGTCGCGATCGTCATCAGACCACCGGCGACAGCCGAGGCCGATCCGCCCGACGATCCGCCGGCGGTCCTGCCGTGCTCCCACGGGTTGTGCGTGATGCCGTGCAGCTTGTTGATGCTGACGTTGAGCCCGCCGAACTCGCTGGCGTTGCACTGGCCGACTGCCACCATGCCCGCGTGGAGCAGCCGGGTCACGTGCGTGCTCGTGTAGTCGTACACCTCGTCGTGATAGGCGAGCGAGCACTCGGTGTGCGGATAGCCGTCGACCGGCGTCAGCTCCTTGATGCCGACCGGCACACCGCCGAACGGGAGGGCGACATCGGCGGCTGCGGCCTGGCGTCGGGCACCGTCAGCATCGAGCCAGGTGACCGCGTTCAGCTCGCTCGCGTCGATCGCCGCGAGCGTCGCCTCGAGTTCCTCGACCGGGGATCGCTCGCCGCTGCGAAACGCGTCGACCAGTGAGCAGGCATCGCCGAGCCAAGGAGTGTCAGTCATGGCCGGAGATCCTATAGACGCCCCGGGAGCGTGCGCCGAGAGGCGGCACGCTCCATCAAGACAGCGCCCTCGTCGGCGGAAGCCGGCGTGCGCCGAGAGGCGGCACGCTCCATCAGAAGAGCGCCGTGTCGGCGAAGCCGACGTATCGTGGCCGACCATGCAGCCCGCCAGCTTCCTCGGCCTCGAGCCGACCGATGACGCCGACCGGTGGCGCCTGCCGGTCTCGCCGGGCCTCGCAACAGCGGGCCGATTCCTCTTCGGAGGCTGTGGGTTGGGCGCGGCGGTGTGCGCGATGGAGGCTGTGACCGGTCGCCCTCTGATCTGGGCCACCGCGCAGTACCTGTCGTTCGCAATGGTCGACGAAGTGATGGACGTCGAGGTCACCATCGCCACGAACGGGCACCACACCACGCAGGCGCGTGCTGTCGGTCGGGTCGGTGATCGCGAGATCCTCACCGTCAACGCCGCGCTCGCTACCCGCCCGTTGCCTTGGTCGGGACAGTGGGCGGTACGTCCGGACGTGCCGCCGCCCGACGAGTGCGAGCACCGCGTGTCGCGCTGGGACGTCACCGACACGATCATGGAGCGGATGGACTTCCGTCTCGCCAAGGGTCGGCAGTGGGAGGACATGGACGGCGAACCTTCGGCCGACGGCACCGCGGCGTCGTGGGTGCGCATGCACGACCTCGACATGTCGGCGGTGACGCTCACCGTGCTCGGCGACTACGTGCCCTACGGGATCGCGCAGGCACTTGGCCGATGGACCCGGTCGAACAGCCTCGACAACACACTGCGCATCGTGAAGGTCGTGCCGACC
>JAYTFP010000270.1:0-1859 GCA_043734285.1 Acidimicrobiaceae bacterium | reverse complement strand
GTGGAATGAGGGGTTGTGTGTGGCGCGTGAGCGGCGTGGGTCACCGGTGCGACAGGGAGCAGTGGCGCGCTCGATTCGGGAGTGGCTCGCCCGATTTCGGTGTTGAGCGAGGGCGATAGGCTGCGATGCCCCGACGAGGAGAGGACCCTTGGTGGATCAGGTAGTGGATCAGGCCGAGGTGGAGAGCACCCACTACGACATCGTGGTCATCGGTGGCGGCCCAGGTGGCTACGCGACCGCGCTGTACGGCGCGTCGGCCGGTCTGCGCATCGCGCTCATCGAGAAGGACAAGGTCGGCGGCACCTGCCTGCACCGCGGCTGCATCCCCGCGAAGGAACTGCTCGAATCCGCGTCGGTCCACCGAGCGGTGCTGCACGCCGGTGAGTTCGGCGTGTTCGTCGACGGCGCGCCGCGCATCGACTGGTCGGTGACGGTCGATCGCAAGCAGCGCGTGATCGACCAGATGTTCACCGGCCTCTCGGGCCTGCTCAAGAGCCGAAAGGTCGATGTCTTCAACGGGTTCGGTTCACTCGGTCCCGACCGCACGGTGACGATCGCCGGCGCCGACGGCCAACGCACCCAAGTCACGGGCGATGCGGTCGTGATCGCGACCGGCTCGCTGCCTCGCACGATCCCCGGATTCGAGCCCGATGGCGCGACCGTCGTCACCAGCGACGAGTTCCTCGATCTGCGCACGCTGCCGGCGACCGCAGTCGTGATCGGTGGCGGGGCGATCGGGTGCGAGTTCGCCTCGACCCTCGCCGACATGGGCACCCAGGTCACCATCCTCGAGGGCCTTCCGAAGATCTTGCCGGGCTGTGATTCCGACGTCGCGAACGTCGTCGAGCGTGCGTTCAAGAAGCGGGGCATGACGATCCGCACCGGGGTCACCGTCACCGGCCACGAACCGAGTCCCGGCGGGGGCACCGCCGTGCTCGTCGGCGAGGG
Source organism: Acidimicrobiaceae bacterium (assembly GCA_043734285.1). GTDB lineage: Bacteria > Actinomycetota > Acidimicrobiia > Acidimicrobiales > Microtrichaceae > JAYTFP01. Next base: position 911 of record JAYTFP010000270.1, on the reverse strand, counting down.
CGAGCGCATCGACGTCGACCTCGTCGTCGTGTCGGTCGGCCGTCGTCCGTACATCGACGGCCTTGGTCTCGAGGGCACCGCGGTCGGTGTCACCGAGCGCGGCTTCATCGCCGTCGACGAGCACTGCCGCACTGCCGAGCCCGGCGTGTGGTCGATCGGCGACTGCATCGACACGCCCCAGCTGGCGCACATCGGCTTCATCGAGGGCATCAACGTCGTGAAGGACGTGCTCGGCGAGAAGACCGTCCCCGTCGATTACGGCAAGGTCCCGTGGGCGATCTACTGCCACCCCGAGGTGAGCTTCGCAGGCCACTCCGAGCAGTCCGCGAAGGCCGCGGGCATCGACGTCGTCACCTCGAAGCATCGCTTCATGGGCAACGGTCGGGCAGTGATCCTCGGCGAGACCGACGGCCTCGTGAAGGTGATCGCCGAGCGTCGACCCGACGGCACCGGCGGCACGATCCTCGGCGTCCACATGGTCGGGCCCTGGGTGACCGAGCAACTGGGGCAGGGTTACCTCGCGGTCAACTGGGAAGCGACCGTTGACGACGTCGCCGCCTTCATCCAACCCCATCCCTCGATGAGTGAGCTCTTCGGCGAGACCGTGTTGTCGCTGACCGGCCGCTCGTTGCACTGACTGTACTGATCCGCACTGAAGGAGACATTCGATGGCTGAGATCGTGATGCCGCAGCTCGGCGAGTCGGTGACCGAGGGAACGATCACCAAGTGGTTCAAACAGGTCGGCGACCGCGTCGTCGAGGACGAGACGCTGTTCGAGGTCTCGACCGACAAGGTCGACTCCGAGGTGCCCTCGCCGGCGACCGGCTACATCGCGGAGATCCGCGTGGCCGAGGGCGAGACCGTCGACGTCGGCACGGTGCTCGTCGTGCTCACCGACGAGGCGGGCGCT
>JAYTFP010000269.1:0-8892 GCA_043734285.1 Acidimicrobiaceae bacterium | reverse complement strand
TCCGCACCATCGACAACATCTCCAGCGGACGCGCCTACCTCGGCATCGGCTCTGGGTGGTTCGAGCGCGACTACGAGGAGTACGGCTACGAGTTCGGCACCGCGATCGGTCGTCTCCGCCAACTCGAGCGCGACCTGCCGCGCATCAAGAGCCGCCTGTCGAAGCTCAATCCGCCGCCGGTGGGCAAGCTGCCGATCCTCATCGGCGGCTCCGGCGAGAAGGTCACGCTGCGGCTCGTCGCGGAGCACGCCGACGCATGGAACGCGTTCGGGCCGCTCGAGTCGTGGACCGCGAAGAGCGCGATCCTCGACGACTGGTGCGCGAAGGTCGGGCGCGATCCCGCCGAGATCGAGCGCACGGTCGCCATCGGCTCGGGCGACCTCGACACGGTCGACGCGTACATCGACGCCGGCGCGGACCACATCATCATGATGTGCGGGCCGCCATTCGACACCGACGCGCTCGAAGCCCTGCTCGCCATCGCTGAGCGGTGAGCACCGCCGAGGACCAGAGACGCCGCGTCACAGCCTCAGGGGCTTGATCGGCGCGGCGATGAGCTCGGGGTGGTTCTTCCAGTCGACCCCCGGCACGTCGATGTAGAGCTCGATCTCGTTGCCGTCGGGATCCTCGATGTAGACGCTGTGCGTGACGGTGTGGTCACTCGTACCGACGACGGTGATGCCGCTTCGACGCAGCGTCTCGAGCGCCTCACGTAGCTGATCGTCGCTGTCACCGATCTTCAGGCCGAAGTGATAGAGCCCGACGCGGCGACCTTCGGGCACCGCCGCAGCCGACTCACCGACCTCGATGAGGAGCAACTCGTGGTGGGTACGTCCCGACGGGGCGGAGAACGCGGCGGCCGGAAACGGGAGCGGATTCGACGGCCCTCCGACGATTTGGCGCCACCCCAGTACCTCTCGGTAGAACTGGCTCGAGCGCTCGAGATCCCGCACATAGAGGACCAGGTGACCAAGTTCGAGAATCTCCACGATCATTCCTTTCGTTCCGACGTTGGGTATACTGAACACCGCGGGTCACGTGTCCCATTCCGGGCATGTTCGGCACCACTGAGATGACATTCTCCCGAGGGAGGACCTCGGATCAGTGGATCGGTCCCCATGGCGACGAAGCCGTGGGCGCCGTGCCTCGATCCCTGCTGATGAACCGCTCCTGCTGATGAACCGCTCCTGCTGACGAACCGCTCCTGCTGACGAAGCCCTTGCTGCGGCCCCCCTGCAGCATGTCATTGAACCTGGAGATCGATGACCGTTTCCGTCCCACCTGTCGCCATGCCGGGTTGGCAATTCCAGATGTACGTCGAGGCCGAGGCCGACGGCACCGCGGGTGCCGACCAGCTGGCCGCGCTCGCCGCCGACCCCACGGCGTGGAAGGCCAGGTTGCTGCGCCTACTGCACGACACCGAGGAATCACTCGATCACGCCCGCTCGATCCGCGGCGACGAACGCCAACAGGTCGTCACCGACTTCGAGGCCGAGCGACGTCGTCTGGCCCTGGCCTGGCAACGCCTCTCCGGCGAAGCCGATCCGGCGCTCGACGAGCCCGTGACCAACGCTCCGGCGACCCCCGCCGACGAGCCGGTCGGACACGTGCAGCTCCAGGTGTCGTGGGAGCCGGGACGCGTCGTCGCCTGGGCCGGCGGCCCGGGATGCGAGCCGGCCACCGAGGTGCAACTCGCCGCGATGCTGTCCACCGCCGGCGCGCCCGGTAACGGCTGGACGAAGCACTCCCCGATCAACCTGCCGAGCGGCGGCCACGCCCCCGCACTCGGCATTCCCGTCGGCGATGTCCTCGGCTGGCTGGTCAACACCGACGCCCTGCAGGACGAGAACGAACCCGAAGCCGACCCCGACGCCGAACCCGAGCACGAGGTGATCGGCGCCAGCGTGCAATGGCTCGGCCAGATCGCCGCCTGGGCCGTGAAGTTGACCGCCCAGGGCGCCGTCGTGCCGCTGTTGCGTCAGCGCCGCCGCAGCCGAGGCAAGGTCGACGAAACGACCGCGTCCTTCTCGGTGCGATGGAGCCCCGCCCTCGTCGACCCCGACATCCTGACCCGGCTGATCGAGTCGATGCCGGGCACGGTGACCGCGCTCGACCGCAGCGTCGACGCCCGCGCCGTCGCTCGCTCGGCGCTGACCGGCATGGTCGACGCGATCTGCCGCGACGCCGCCCGCCGAGTCGATCTGCCCGCTCCCCCGCCGCATCCGCGTACGGCGGGTGACACCGCCGAGGCCTACCTCGGTCACCTCGACGGCAGTCAGTTCGAGGCGCCGATCCGCGCCGGCGGCGAGCTCGTCGCGCGACTCGAACGGTGGAGTCGGTCGATCACCGCGAACAAGGTCGACCGCCTCGTCGTGCAGCTCGATGCACCCGACTCGGGCGGCGCCTGGCACCTCGCGGTGCTCGGCCACGATCCCGACGGAAACCTCGTCTCGGTCGAAGTGGCGATCGTCAACGCAGGATCCGAACGCAAGGCGCTCGAGGAGCAGTACCACCGACTCGAACGACTGCTCCCCGTGCTTCGGCGACCGGGCGGCACCCGCCAGGGCGAAGTGATCATGAGCCAGAGCGAGGCATGGGACCTCATGACCCAGACCGGGCCCGTGCTCCTCGCCGCTGGATTCGACGTGCGGGTGCCCGCGCTCTCGACGCGCAAGGCCACCCCATCGCTGCGACTGATGACCGAGTCGTCGACGACGTCGGTCGGTGCACACCAGTTGGCGCAGGTGCGCTGGTCGGCCGTGTTCGACGACGTCGAGCTCACGGCGGCCGAGATCGCCAAGCTCGCTGCGCAGGCGCGCCCATTGATCCGCTCCGGCGCCCGCTGGATCGCCCTCGACCACGCCGATCTCGCGGCCGCGGCCGCGGCACTCGCCGAGCGCGCCGACACCACACAGCTCTCGGGAGCCGAGATGCTGCGCCACGCACTCGGACTCGAGGGCTCGCCACTCGCCGGCGGCATCTCGATCGTCGGCGAGAGCTGGGCCGCCGACCTGCTGGCCAGTGCGGCCGCGGTCTCGCAGGAGCCGGCGAAGGCACCCGCGGGATTCAAGGGCGAACTGCGCAGCTACCAGGCCGAGGCGCTGGCGTGGCTGGGGTTCCTCGACTCTGCCGGACTCGGCGGATGCCTCGCCCTCGACATGGGCCTCGGCAAGACACCGACCATGCTCGCCCACCTGCTCGCGACTGCGGGCGACCTACCGGCACTGGTCATCGCACCGCCGGCCGTGGTCGGCAACTGGGCCGCGGAGGCCGCGAGGTTCACGCCCACGTTGAAGGTCGTCGTCCACCACGGCGCCTCACGCGCCTCCGCCGACGAGATCGCCGCGCTGGCCAAGCGCGCCGATGTCGTCATCACCACCTACGGCACCGCGGTTCGCGACGTCGACGCGCTCGAGACCATCGAGTGGGGACGCGTCGTGCTCGACGAGGCGCAGGCGATCAAGAACCCGGCGAACGACACCTCCCAGCAACTCCGCCGCCTGAAAGCGAGAGTGCGTCTCGCCCTCACCGGCACGCCCATCGAGAACGGCCTCGGCGACCTCTGGGCCATCCTCGACTTCACCAACCCCGGAATGGTCGGACCGCGACCGCAGTTCATCGCCCAGCTCTCGCACGGCAACAGCGCGGATCGGCTCGAAGGTGAAGACGCGATGCGCGCACTGAACGGCATCCTCGTGTTCCGACGCACCAAGTCCGAGCCGGCGATCGCCGCCGAGCTGCCCGACCGCATCGACGAGCTCGATCACTGCGCGATGACGCCCGAGCAGATCGGGCTCTACCAAGCGGTCATCGACAAGTTGCTGACCGGCGCGGCCTCCGAAGGCGAAGAGCCGCGCAAGGGTCAGGTGCTCGCCGCGATCACTGCGCTCAAGCAGATCTGCAACCACCCGGCCGCCTACCAACGCGACGATCGCGCACTCGCCGGACGTTCGGGCAAGCTCGCCCGCCTCGAGGAGATCGTCGAGGCCGTCTATGCGGCCGGCGAGCGCGTGTTGGTGTTCACCCACTTCGCCGAATGGGGACTGCAGCTCGCGAAGCACCTCACCGAGCACACCAAGACGCCGGTCGAGTGCTACCACGGTGGGTTGTCACGCGGCGTCCGCGACACGATGATCGAGCAGTTCCAGGCCCGCACCGGCCCCGGCGTGCTCGTCCTCTCACTCAAGGCGGGCGGCACCGGCCTGAACCTGACCAACGCGAGTCACGTCGTGCTCTACGACCGCTGGTGGAACCCTGCGGTCGAAGACCAGGCCCGCGACCGCGCCTGGAGGATCGGCCAGACGCGCACCGTCATCTGCCACCGCCTCATCTGCCCCGGCACCGTCGACGAGCGCGTCGAAGAAGTGGTCGCCGGCAAGCGGCAGATCGCCGAGCTGGTGTTGCCGAAGTCGAGTTCGCTGGCCGACCTCGATGCCGGCCAGCTGCGGGTCGCGCTCGGCATCCGCCCCGACGAGCTCCTGACCGAGGAGCTGATGAACGACGAGGCCGCCGCGGACAGCGCCGGCGACACTGCCGGCGACGAAGAGGAGGACGCCGCATGAGCCGTTCGCGTCGCAAGAATCGCAAGGGCGTGGTGAAGCCGACGACCGCGCCGAACTTCTGGGGCACCGAGCATCCCGTCCCGACCGTGATCGAACCATTCCGCGTCACGGCGAGTCCGATCGCGCTGGTGCAGTCGCTCGGCACCGTGCCAGTCGCCGGCCACGACGAGCTCGCGAGGAAGAACCTCGCGCTCATCATCACGAAGTCGTCCGGGGTCGCCACCGCGCTGGCGGCCACCAGCGGGCTGCTCGACGTCGACGACGACTGACCCGACCGAACCTCCAGCTCAGGGTGAGGGCGTGACCATCACCGAGTAGTGGCCGGCGCCTGTCGGCGCGACCCAGACCCAACGGCTGCCGTCGGGATTGGTCACCACCTCGTCGAGCACCGCCGCACCACCGACCGACGGCATTCCGCCCGTCACAATGGGCGGAACCACCACCAAGGTCTCACCGGAGCGGTCACCCACCGTGACCGGCGTGATCGAGTCGACGGTCATCTCGAAGCGGCCCGTGGCGACGACGAACGAATACGCCTGGACGGTGCCGGCGATCCAGCGTGGCGTGATCCGGGCGACGTGCCGCGTGCGCAATGGCAACGCGGGACCGTTCTGCGCCGGTGACGGCCCGGCTCCGCCGGTCTCCCACATCGACCACATGTACGACGGGTCGGGATGTCCCGTGCCACCGCTGCAGCGCGGTTCGAGGCCGCAGTTGTCCTTCCAGGTCCAGACCATCGCGCCGACGGCGTAGCGCTCCTGCGCCGCGAGGGTGCCCTCGGTCAGCGTCGGCGCCTCGGTCTCGTTGCCGCCGAACTCGGTCACCAGCACCGCGGTGTCCATCGATCGGGCCTCGGTGTCCGCGGTGCGGTAGGCGTAGTCGTAGTCGGGCGGGAACGTCGCCTGGTCGTGCGGCTGGTGGAGCAGCACCGAGTCGAGCGTGAAGATGTGCGTGTACACATGCGGCGCGAACACGAGGTTGCGGTACTCGCTGAATGGCACGTTCGGCTGGATCGACGCGTCGAGCAGGTTGCGCATCGCGTTCGGCTCGAAGAACACCATGTGCCGTCGGTCGTCGAGCCCCATCGAGGGATAGGCGCAGGTCAGATCCATCGATGACGGCCGACCGGCAGGGCAGGTCGGCAAGCCGTCTCGCACTCCGGTGAGCGCCTCGATCGCGCGCCGGTAGAAGGGGTAGAGCTGCTGCTCGGCGAACGCCACCGGGTCGGCCTCGCCCACCACGGGCTCGTTCATCAACTCGATGCCGACGACCGACGAGCGGCCGACCAGCGGACGCATCACCGCGGCCATCGCGCCGATGAGGTGATCCTGCAGGCCCGGTCCGGGTGCATCGCCTTGGGACACCGGCGGCACGTCGTTCTGCCAGAAGTGCTGGAAGGCACGGCGCTGCGCTGCGTTGAACGAGTCCTGACCGAGCTGGTTCACGTTGGCGATTCCGTCGGTCATCGCCGCCCAGCGCGGCGCGCCATCGGCCTGACCACCCGCGCGGGTGCTCGTCGGCGGCTGCTCGCCCTGATGGTTGCGGTCGAGGTCGCCGTAGTGGTCCTGGTGGAAATCGACGAGCGTGTAGATGCCCTGCTCCTCGGCCCAGCCCACGATCTGTTCGACCCGGGCGACGAACTGAGCGTCGTAGCGGCCCGGCTCGGGCTCGACCTGCGCCCAGTTGATGACCAGTCGCATCACGTTGAATCCGAGCGCACGCATCTGCGACAGGTCGTTGAGCGAGTCGTCGGCCGACGAGGTCCACGGACCCTTGCCGGCATCGACCTGGCAGAACGGTGGGTTGACCCAGCGGTTGTCGTTGGCGGGACAGCGGCCGTTGTAGTCGGCCGGATCGGTCGTCTTGTGCACGACGCCCGGCGTGTAGTCGTCCTCCTCGTGGTTGAGGTAGACGCCGGTGGTGTTCGCGCCGCGCAGGATGACCTCGCGCCCGCGCGCATCCGCCAGGAAGGGACGGCGGCCGGGGGCGCGGGCGACGTGGATCCAACTCATCGGCGTACCCGGCGCGCCGTGGTCGACGTCGGGCCCCGAGTCCGGTGCGGGAGGCGGTGGCGTCGTCGTGCACGCGGCCAACAGCGCGAGCGAGGTCGCCGCAACGACCGCGCGCCGAACCCACGCTGTTCGCCTCCCCGCCATTCCCACACGGTACCGTCATCCCCGATGCGCCTGCCCCGAGCGATCGTCTGCGCTGTCGTGGGGAGCTGCGCCGTGCTGGCCGGCAGCGTCGTCGCCTGCGGGTCGACCTCGAAATCGACGTCGACCCCGTCGCCTGCGGAGCGAGCTGCCAAGGCCGCCGCGGAGCCGCGTTTCGCCAGCCGCGGCCCGTATGGCGTGGGCGTCACCACCCTCCACCTCGCCGACGGCCGCTCGGTCGAGGTGTACTACCCGGCCGATCACGCGGACGTCGACGGCAAGCCGATCGAGCGGTACAACGAGACCGAGCCGGTTCCCGCGGCGATCATCGCGGCCTATCCGGTGCCCGCGGGCGTCGACCTCACCGTCGAGATCCCCGCCGTGCGTGACGTGGCCGCGTCGGCCAAGGGGCCGTTCCCGCTCGTGCTCTTCTCACACGGCAGCGGCGGATGGCGCGACGTCTACGGCAACCTGCTCTCGGGCATCGCGTCGTGGGGCTTCGTCATCGCGTCGACCGACTTCACCGAGTACGGGCTGCTTGCCGGATTCAGCGGCACGCTCGCCGCCGGTGAGGCGAAGGCGACCGCGATCGTCGGCACACTCCACGCCACGCTCGACCTGATGACCGCCCAGAACGGTGCCGTGGGTGGCCGATTCGTACATCGCATCGATCCCGTTCGGATCGCTGCGGCCGGCCACTCGACCGGTGGACGCACGATGTTCCGCCTGCTCGGCGATTCGCACATCCGCACCATCATCGGTTGGGCGCCCGACGGGCCGGCCGCGCCGGTGACGTCGAGCACGCCGACACTCATCATCGGCGGCGACGGCGACGCGGCGATCACACCTGCGGAAGTCACCGCCACCTACGGCGAGCTGCGACCGAGCAAGCGGGTCGTCAGCATCGCGAACATGGGACACAACGCGTTCACCGACACCTGCCCCTCGATCCGCAACGGCACCGACCTGATCGGGATCGCCAAGTCGATGAAGGTTCCGATCCCCGACGATGTCCTCGAACTGGGCCGCAACGGCTGCGCACCGAGCAACCTCGACCCCGCGCTCGGTTGGAAAGTGATCCAACACTTCACCGTCGCCCAGCTCCGCGCCACGTTCGCGATGGACCCAGAGCCGGTGGGTCTCGGCGACGCCGTCACGACCGCCTTCGACGGCGTCACGATGACCATGCGCCACGATCCCTAGGATCGGCACCCGTGCAGATCGTCTACCTGAGCGCCCGTCCCGCGGTGCTCGCCGAGACCTGGCGCCATGTGCAGACCCACATGAGCTGGATCACGCGCGCGCTGGTGGTCGCGCCTGCCTCGATGCTCCACGACTTCGCGCTCGATGGCGACGTCACCTACATCTCCGACGAGGAGCTCAGCGGTCGCCCGACGGCGCAGATCACCGCGCTCGACCACACCAGCCGCAACACCTGGCTTCGGCATCGCCTCGGGGAATGCGACGCTGTCGAGCAGACGTTCGTGATGTCCGACGACGACTACCGGCCGCTCCGCACGGTGGGGAGCGATTTCTACATCGACGCCGAGGGTCGCCACCGCCTGTACTACTTCTACGACCTCGCCGACTGGCCGGGTCGGTCGACGAGCTACGACGCCGCGCAGCACCTGACCTTCGAGATGCTGCGGTTCGTCGGCGCCCCCCACCTCGCGTTCGGCGCGCACATGCCGCAGATCATCCACAAGGACCTGTTCGCGCGGGCCTTCGAGACGGCTCGCACCGTGACCGACAAGTTCCTGCTGTGCGAGTGGTCGGTCTACGGCAACATCGCGCTGCGGGCCGACCGTCACCGATTCGCCGATCCGCAGCCGTTCGAGACGATGTGCTGGCCGCAGTTCATCCACGAGTGGGAATGGTGGATCACACCCACGGGCTACGCGTTCGAGAACTTCTATCCCGAGCTCTACGAACCCGGCGGATTGTTCGCCGGCCTCTCCACCGAAGTCACCGGCGACCCCGCAGAGTCGACCCGTGCCGCGTTCGAGAAGGTCGACCGTTGGACCGAGTTCGGCCGGCGCACCGAGCGGTTCGACTTCGGCAACGACATCGCCAACCCCTGGACCAAGCAGTCGGCGCTGCGACGCGCCTACTTCGCGACCCTGCGACGGCTCATCCCGCTGCGGCGCCACCTCGGTCACCAGCGGCCCGCTCGCGAG
>JAYTFP010000268.1:0-11501 GCA_043734285.1 Acidimicrobiaceae bacterium | reverse complement strand
TAACCGCATGGCCAACGACCGCCTCTCGCGAGTGATCGAAATGTTCAAGAGCCGCGGCAACGTCGCCGACGATGTCGACGGCGACGTCGGCGAAACGGCGCGCGGGTGGCTCCAGCGGGCGCGTCTCGAATTGGCCGTGCTCGACCCGATCCTTGCCGCTCGCCAGTGGCGTGTCGCCTACAACACCGCCTACGACATCTACCGACACGCGGCCGAAGCAGCCGACCTCGCCGGCGGCTTTCGCATCCTGGCGAGCCCTGGAGCTCACGCGGCGACGTTCGCCCTCGCATCCGCGCTCATGGGCGACGCCGGCGATGTGTTCGCGGCGGTTCACGCCAGCAACATCACCGAGACGCGACACCGGCTCGAATACCTCGACGTTCATCGCACCGACGAGGTCGAGGAGGACGACGCCCGCTGGGCCGCTCAGCTTGCGGAGCGCGCGATCGACGACGTGTCGTCATTCCTCGCCTTGGGGTAAGACCTTGACGAAGGGTCGACTCGCCACGGTGTCATGGAACGCGCCGCTGCCCATCTGGAGCCACCCCGCTTCCCGCACCTGCGCATGAACATCGCGACCCAGTGCGAGCCCGAGTTCATGAACCGCCAGATAGAGGGCATCGCGATCCGGTTGGCCGAGTACGAGCACATCGATGTCACCGACAGGACGGTCGCCAGGCTCGCCATGCCACCGCGCCGCCCACGATCCGAAGATGTACACCTCACTCACGCCTTCGATGCGCTCGACTGCATGGCGGAGCCGCGTCGGCACTCCGAACGCTCGAACGAGCAGGTCACGCAGGGCGCCAAAGTACGGGCTACGCACGTTGGCGCTCACCAGCCGCGTCTTGCCGACGCGTCTCGAGGTGACGAGACCGGCGCGCTCGGCGCGCTCGATCTCGCGGTGCACCGACGCTGTCGGGACACCCAATCGACGGCCGAGATCTGCGAGCGACTGCTCACGTGCTGGCGCGTCGAGGATGTCGGCGAGCAGCTCGACCTGCTGCCGCGATCTGAAGATCGGCAGCAGTTCCGGACTCGGTGATCGTTCCACAAATTGGAGTTTATCATCCAATTTGTGGAAGTTGACCTCATCGCATCAGCCGAGCACGGCCAGGGCAGTCACCGGCTAGGCAGCAGCCGTCAGCTCTGACATGCGGTGGTCTGGCGTTGCGGGGCGGCCGAGTACTCCCAGCCAGAACTGTAGGGCCGGGCCGACGAGCGCGCCGGTGATGACCGTGCCGACTCCGATCGCCCCGCCGAGCAGCCAGCCGCCGACGAGCATCGACAGCTCCATGGTGAGACGCACCTGGGCGAGGGTGCGGCCGGTCAGTCGGTGCAGGCCCATCATCACGCCGTCGATCGCCGCCATGCCGACCTCCGAAGAGATGACCAACGCGCCACCCAGACACATCGCCCAGGTCGCGGCCACGACGGCCACGAGCTGCCAGACGATGCCGTGGATCGACGGCACGTGGGGCAGGACCGCGTCGAGGATCACACCGCCGATGAACGGCATCGCGAACGTGCCGACGCGGGGACGCTCGCCGAACGCCGCCGACAACGCCAAGAGCACGACGCCCACGACCATCACCGCATGGCCCAGCGTGATGTGAGCAATCTGCGAGACCCCGTCCTGCACGGCGAACAACGGCCCGAGCCCGATCGCGGCCCGCACGGTGATCGCGTACGACACGGTGCAGATCGTGCACCCGGCCAGGTACACCACCATTCGTCGAGCCACGCGCGTCACGGGAACGAGATCGTAGCCGAGGCGCGATCGCGACTCTCAGTCCAATTCGACGCGCTGGAGGGCCGACGGATCGGACGAGCGGCCGACGTGGAGCGCCGTCACGGTCGGCCCAACGACGAGCTCGACCTCGCAGGTCACCATCGCTCCGGGCTCGAGATCGACCTTCGAGAACCCGCGCAGCGTGAGCAGCGGGCGGTCGTACGAGCCGAGCACTTCCGCGACATAGACCTGCACCACCTCGACACCCGTTCTCGATCCCGTGTTCGTGAGCGGCAAACGGATCGTGATGCGCCGCCGGTCGTCGTGCGCAGCCTCCACCGAGGCAACCGTCACTGTTCCTTCGTCGATCGTCGTGTAGCCGAGACCGAACCCGAATCGAAACGCCGGGCGCTGCCGCTCGGCCTCCATCAACCGGTAGCCGTGCAGCGGTCCGTACGTCACGCGGCGGGCGAAACGGCGGAACGGCGGCAGGCGATTCGACGACGCCGGCCACGTACACGGAAGACGGCCCTCGGGCGCGCGACCGAACACGACATCGGCGATGCCGTGGCCGCCCTCCATGCCGGGGTACCAGACCATCGCCAACGCGGGCACCGCGTCGTGCCACGGATCGGTGATGAACGCGCTGCCGCCCATGAGCAGCACCGCGGTGCGCGGGTTCGCGGCGGCGACGGTCGCGACGAGTCGCTCGTCGTGGGGCTTCAACCGCAGCGACTTGCGGTCACCGCCGGCCGTCAGGATCCACTCACCCTCGTCATGGAACGACGAGCCGGCGACGACGATCGCGACGTCGCACGCGGCCGCCAACTCGCCGGCCGCAGCGCGGTCCTTCCCGTCGTGCGAGCGCACCTCGATGCCGTGGCGGGCGCCGGCGGCGACGAGACCGTCGAGCACGGTCGCGACCGATGGCGGATGAACCTGGCTCGACCCGAGATCGCCGAGATTCGGCGCCGACGCGAGCCAACCGATGACCGCGACCGAGCGCACTGTACCGGGCTCGATCGGCAGCACCGGTGCGGCGTCGCCGCCCTGCGCGCGCGGGACCGTCTCGTTGCGGAGCAGCACGACCGACCGCCCCGCTGCCTCACGTGCGAGCGCACGGTGCGCCCCGCCGGCGACCGCGTCGGGCGCGTAGCGGTCGGGCTCACCGCGATCCTCGTGACGCACCTGGGCGCGCACGAGTCGACGCACCGACTCGTCGATACGTTCGGCCGGCACACGACCCCGCCGCACGAGGCGCCGCAGCGTGCGGAAGCGGAAGGTGAACGGCATCTCGAGGTCCATCCCGCCGAGCACCGCGTCGCGGGCGTCGCGGACACCCCAGAAGAAGTCGGACATCACGAACCCGTCGAAGCCCCACTCGCCCTTCAGAATGTCGTCGAGTAGATGGGATGAATGCCCACACCGCGAACCGTTGACGCGGTTGTACGCGCTCATGACCGAGGCCACGCCTTCGTCGACACACCGGCGGAAATGCGGCAGGTAGATGTCGCGGAGGTCGCGCTCGTCCATGCGCACGTCGACCCAGAGCCGCGAGTTCTCCATGCTGTTCACGGCGAAGTGCTTCACGCACGCCATGACGTGACGCTGCGTGCCGCGCACCAGCGCAGCGCCCATCTCGCCGAGCAGATGGTTGTCTTCTCCGTAGGTCTCCTGCGCGCGACCCCACGCGGGGTGCCGCAGCAGGTTGATGCAGACACCGGCGAACAGGTTGGCGCCCTGCGTGCGCGCCTCGACCCCGATCGCGTCGCCGATCGCCTCCTCGAGCGTCGGGTCGAACGTCGCGGCACGCGCCATCGGCGAGGGGAACGCTGTCGAGTGGTACATGACGACGCCCCGGGGACCGTCGGTGAACCGCACGCCCTCGAGCCCGAGCCGGTCGATCGCGCCGGCGACCAGCGGACGCGCGTTGTAGCGACGCTGCATCTCCAGCGTGCCCGCGATCAGGGGGGTGTCGCCCGACATCAGGGCGACCTTCTCGTCGATCGACATCGCGGCGGTCAGATCATTCACGCGCTTCTCCGACGCTGCGGTGTCCATCCGTAATATTGTTCCGCACACACGCCCGGCCTGCGCCGGACAACGGGAGGAAGTCCATGCACGGACACATGTCGAAGCGTCGCACCACGAGCCTGGTGCTCGCACTCGTTCTCACCGCAGCCGCATGCACCGGCAACAAGGTCAACAACTCGACCGACTCGGCGCAGTCGGGCGAGACGACCACGTCGGTCGCGACGAAGTCCGACCCGAACGCCAAGGTCGGCGGCGAACTCAAGATCGGGCTCGAGATCCGGCCCGAGACGCTCGACGTGATGACGGCCAACGCGGTCAACACGTCAAGTTGGGCCTACATCAGCACCTCGATCTACGACGGCCTGACCGGGCGCTCCCCCGTCGACGGCAAGGTCGAGAACCGCCTCGCCGAGAAGATCGAGCCGAGCGCCGACTTCAGGACGTGGAGGGTGACGCTGCGCACGGGCATCAAGTTCACCGACGGCTCACCGCTCACGGCACAGGTCGTCGTCGACAACTACAAGTTCCGCGCCGACCCCTCGAACGCGTGCCCGTGCATCGGGAACTTCAAGGTGATGCATCCGGCGGTTGTGAACGACAACACGCTCACCATCACCCTCGACGAGCCCGACGCCCACCTCCCCGACCCGAAGCTGCTCGTGCCGATCCTCGCTGAATCGCTGCTCACCAAGGGTGCTGATCGCGACAAGCACCCCATCGGCACGGGTCCTTTCAAGCTCACGAACCGCGACCAGCTCGTCGTAGAGAGGAACCCCGACTACTGGCGCAAAGACGATCAGGGTCGCAAGCTGCCTCTGCTCGACAAGATCACGTTCGTGCCGGTCTCCGATGGCAACGTGCGCCTCGCCGACCTCGACAAGGGCGACATCGACATGCTGGAGGCCTACGACGGACCGACGATCAGCGCGGCCAAGAAGGACAGTGCGGTCAAGACCAACGTCTCACCCGGTGCCGGCACGATCGTGGCCATCCTCAACACCGCGACCGCTCCGTTCGACGACATCCGGATGCGGATGGCCGTCGCCCAGGCCACAGACCGCGACGCCCTGGCCCAGAGCTTCCCCGACGGCAGCCAGACCAGCGCTCAGTCGTTCATCGACAAGAACTCACCGTTCAAGATCACCGGCAAGTTCCCCGACTTCGACCTGGCCGCGGCCAAGAAGCTCACCACCGCGTACGGTAACGAGAAGGGAGCGCACGCCCTCGACCTCGACGTCGTGTGCGTGACCATCCCCGAGGCACAAGCCGCGATGCCGATCGTGATGAACCAGCTGCGCGACGCGGGCTTCAACCCGAAGCTTCGGATGCTCGACATCGGCGAGTACGCCGCGACGGTGCTGACGAAGGCGACGCGCAACTTCGACCTCGCGTGCACACGTGCCAGCTCGTTTGCGTCCGATCCCGCCGGCATCGCCACGTTCGTGCGTAGCGACGGCGCGGTGAACGTGTCGGGCTACAACAATCCCGCGATGGACAAGCTGTTCGACCAGGACAAGGTCACGACCGACCCAGCCGAGCGGCTCAAGATCTTCCAGCAGGTCAACGACCTCGTCATCAAGGACCTGCCCTACATCCCGCTGCTGTCCAACGTCGCGGCGATTGTCACGAGCGACAAGGTCCACGGGCTGAGCGCCATCGATGCCGACTGGGCGGCGCACGTCGACACCGCCTGGCTCTGGAAGAGCTGAGCACGGCGAGCGAGCGACGAGCCACCCAGGTGACGAGAGCGGCGTCGGTACTCCGGTTCTTGGCGAGCCGGTTGGTCGCCATCGCCGCGATCGGTCTTCTGGTCTCTTTCGCCACGTTCTTTGCGCTGCGACTGTCGCGTGACCCCGTGACGGTCGTCGGCGCAGCGCGCAACCTCACCATCACCGACCCGGCAGTTCACGCCAAGCTCGCCAAGGAGCTCGGTACCGACCGCACGCTGATCGCTCAGTACGGGTCGTGGCTCAGCCACGCTGTGCGTGGCGACTTCGGCTACAGCTATGTCCACCCCAAGGAGGCGGTGGCCGACGAGATCAAGAAGGTGCTGCCGGTCAATCTCGAGCTCGTTCTTCTCGCCCAGATCATCGCGCTGGCGGTCTCTGTGCCCTTGGGACTATTGGCAGGTGCTCGCGCGGGCAAGAAGACCGACTCGGTGATCACCGCGGCCGCGACCGCGTTCATGTCATACCCACCGTTCGCGCTGGCGATCGTGCTCATCATGGTGTTCGCGGTGAAGCTCGGCTGGTTCCCAGTCGAGGCGGCGAGCTACGTGGGGTTCTTCGACGCGCCCGCCAAAAACCTGCACCTCATGTTCCTCCCTGCGCTGTCGCTCGCGATCGGCATGATCGGGGTGTACACGCGCGTGCTGCGCTCCGACGTCGCGACCACGCTGCAGGAGGACTTCGTGCTCATGGCACGGTCACGTGGTCTGCCGCCGCATTCGATCATGCTTCGGCATGCGTTACGGCCGTCCTCTTTGTCGCTGGTATCGATCGTCGGCCTGCAGTCGGGCCTCCTCCTCGGCGGTTCAATCCTCGTCGAGGTGCTGTTCGCATTCCCATACGGCCTCGGGACGACCCTGGTGTCCGCCGCACTGTCGGTCGACATCCCCCGGGTCCTCGCCGTGGCGACGGTGATCGGAGTGCTGTTCGCGACCATCACGATCGCGGTGGACGTACTGTTGCGCGTCATCGATCCGAGGATCAGCCGTGGTTGATGCAAAGCCACCGAAGGCGCGTGCCAGCAGGTCCATCACCCAGCGCATCGCTCTGTGGTTGGCCGTCGGATGGATGGGCCTGATCGTGCTCGCCGCGGCCCTCGGCCCGCTGGTCGGGCTGCAAGATCCGAATCGTCAGGGCGAGTGCACCACCAAGCAGCCGCGGTCGCACACCGGCACCGACGGACGGGTCGTGATGATCACTCGGCCCGGGTGTCCGGCGCAGGCCGCCGCGGACGACAAGCCCGAGGCCGTGCCCAGCGCCCGGCACCTGCTCGGCAACGACCACATCGGTCAAGATCTGCTCTCGCGACTGGTTGCGGGAGCCCGCACGACGGTGATCATCGCGTTCGGAGCGGTGATCACCGCGGTCGTCGTGGGCGGCATCGTCGGAGCGGTGATCGCGTATGTCGGCGGAGCACTCGACACGGTCGTCACGTCATTGTTGTCAGGTCTCTTGGCGATGCCGGCGATCGTCATGGCGATCGCGTTGGTCGCCGCGTTCGATCGCAGCATGGCCACGGTGTGGGCCGCCCTGACGATCGTGGCCATCCCTGCGGTGGCGCTGCTCTCGAGGGGTCAGGCGCTGTCACTGGTGCGGCGCGAGTACGTGGTCGCCTCGAAGATGATCGGCGCCAAGCACGGCCGGGTGCTGTGGCGCGAGGTGATCCCGAACCTGTTGCCGTTCGCGTTCGTGTTCATCGGCATCGGCATCGCCGCCGCGATCGCGGCCGAAGGTGGTCTGGCGGTGCTCGGGCTCGGTGTCCCGTACCCGGCGGTGAGCTGGGGTGCGCTCATCGCCGAAGGGCGCTCGTCGCTACGCACCGCGCCGCACATCGCGCTGATCCCCTCGACCGTGATGTTCCTCACGATCTGGGCAACCACCTATCTCACCGATCGCGCGCGCACCCACTTCGACGTGCGCGAATCACAACTCTGACGACGCCTCCGTCAGGGCCGCCCGCTCCGCGTCCTCGCCCCCGGCGAGACGACGTACCAGCAGGAGCCCCGCGAGCGAGCAACACCCGGCGACCGCGAACGCGAGGCGGTACGAGCCGTGCGAGACGACCAGTCCGAGCACCGGTGGACCGAGGCCGTTCGCCAGGTCGAAGGCCAGCGAGAACGTGCCAACCGCCTGCCCCCGTTGGTTGGTCGGAACCGTTGCGACGGCCGCCGAGAACAGCGCCGGGAACAGCAGCGACATGCCGAGCGCCATGCAGACGGTCGCGATCCACACGCCACTGGCCGCACCCCACACTCCGAGCAACAGTCCCGCCGTGCCGAGCACGATCAGCGCGGCGGTCGACGCGCGACGCCATCCGAGGCGATCGGGCAGCCGTGCGCCGCCGATGCGGATGGTGAGCACGAGTCCGCCGTAGAGCAGGAAGAACGGCGCGACGTTGTGGATCTTCACGGCGGGCGCATACAAGGCGAGGAACGCGGAGAAGCCGACGAAGGGCAGCAGCCCGAGCAGCAGGATGCCGCCGGGTGCGATCGCCGCGGGATGCAGCAGTCGGAACGGCTGGGGATCGACGGCTGCGGTCGAGGGCGTGCCGCTCCCGAGCGCGCTGGCGAGCAACGCGGAAGCTCCTGCGACGATCCACAGCGTGCGGAACCCGTACGACTTCACGAGCAGCTCGCCGGCCAGCGGGCCGAGCGCGAGGCCAGCGTAGAGCGCGACCGAGAAGTACGACGCCGCCTCACCGCGCCGGTGGTCGGGGGCCATGTCCTGGATCGCCGTCGCCGCGCCGACCCACATCGCCGCCTCACCGATCCCACTGACGAACCGCAGCGCGATGAGCACGCCGAGACTGTCGACCGCGGTGTACCCGAGGACCGACACGCCCACGAGCGCAGAGCCGCCCATCACGAGGATGCGACGCCCGCGGAGGTCACCGAGCCGTCCGGCGAAAGGGCGGAGCGCGGCGGCCGACAGCGCGAACACCCCGACCGCGACACCCACGGCGACGCTGCCGCCGTGCAGTCGCTCCTCGACGAATCGCGGCAGCGTCGGCAGCAGTGCGCCGAGTGTCATGAAGTAGGCGAAGGTCGACAACGTGACCATCACGAACGGCGGCGTGATCATCCGGTCGCTCGGTTCGGTCACGGCGGTGACGTTACGGCACCGCAACCAGACCGAGACACGACTGCAGGTCGACGATCATGCGCGCCGGGTCGGGCCAGGGCAGCCCCGGATGGGTGATGCGCAGATCGATGATCCCATGCAACCACGTCCACACCTGGAACGCGAGATAGGTCGCGTCGGGCGCGTCGCCCGCTGCGTGGGTCGTGCCGCCGCGCGTCACCAGCGCACCCGCGTCGAGGCAGTCCTGCACCATCTCGATGAGCACGACGAACGCGGTTCGGCCGGCCGAGTCCTCGTCGGTGAAGTCCTTGTCCATGTGGAACGGGTTCGAGAACAGCACCCGGTACAGACCCGGGTCGGCGTTCGCGTAGTCGAGGTAGGCGAGCCCGGCGAGCCGTAGTCGTTCGAAAGGCTCGTCGACGCCTGCAACGGCCGCGAGCAGCTCGGCCGAGAACAGGTCGAACGAGCGGCTGCAGGCCGCCTCGAGCAGCGCGTCGCGATCGGCGAAGTGACGGTAGGCGGCGGTCGGCGACACACCGGTTGCCTTCGCCACGGCGCGGATCGAGACGTCGTCAGGATCACCCTCGAGGGCCAACAGGCGCAGCGCGGCGTCGAGGAGATCGTCACGCAATTGCTGACCTTCGCCTCTGGCGCTTCGCTGTCGTGGTGTGACGGACGACATGTTGACCTTCCTGAGTGTACGTATATAAATATACACCTGTTAACCTATTCTGCAACCAGCAAGGACGGTCGCGATGTTCACACGACTCGGAGAGTTCACGGTCCGGCGCCGCAAGGCCGTCCTGATGGTCTCGGTCCTGCTGCTCGTGGTGGCCGGCACGCTCGGCAGCGGCGTGTTCTCCCACCTCTCGGGCGGCGGTTTCAACGACCCGGCATCCGACTCGTCACGGGCCGAGGGCGCACTCCTCACGACCTTCCACACCGGCGTGCCGAACTTCGTCCTGCTGATCGATGCCAACGATGCGTCGGGTCGACCCATCACCTCGTCGTCCAGCACGGCCACCGCCCCGTTCGGAATCGACAGGCCCGCGATCACCGACGCGGCGACCCGCCTCGAGGCGCTGCTGAAGACCGACCACCGCGTCGCTGAGGTCGTCAGCTACTGGTCGCTCGATCGAGTCGGACAACTGCGCTCGACCAACGGCAACGCGGCGCTGATCATCGCCCGCCTCAACGGCGACGAGACCGCTCAGCAAGACGCGGCAAAGGTGCTCGACGAAGAGTTGCTCGGTAGCCACGGTCCGATCACCGTCTCGTCGGGTGCGCGGTCACCGGTGTTCCAGTCGGTGTCGGCACAGATCGAGTCCGACCTGTCGAGCGCCGAGGCCATCGCCGTGCCGATCACCCTGGTGCTCCTCGTGCTCGTCTTCGGCGGGCTCATCGCGGCGGGCCTGCCGCTGATGGTCGGCGTCGTGTCGGTGCTCGGCACGTTCTTCACGCTGTGGCTCATCACGCTCTTCACCGACGTCTCGGTGTTCTCCATCAACCTCGTGACCGCGATGGGTCTCGGCCTGGCGATCGACTACTCGCTCTTCATCGTCTCGAGGTTCCGCGAAGAGATCCGCGCCGGACGCACGACCGAGCAGGCCGTCGTGCGGACCGTCGAGACCGCGGGGCGCACCATCGCCGTCTCGGCGCTCACGGTCGCCGTCTCGCTCTCAGCGCTCCTCGTGTTCCCGCTCTACTTCCTCCGCTCGTTCGCGTACGCCGGGGTCGGCGTCACGCTCGTCGCGATGATCACCTCGGTGGTCATGCTGCCCGCGGTGCTCGCCACGCTCGGACCGCGGGTCGACTCGCTGCGACTGTGGCGCAAGAGCGAGCCGAAGCCCATCGGCGAGGGCTTCTGGCACCGCGTCGCGGTCGCGGTCATGCGCCGCCCGGCAGTGACCGCGCTCTCGGTCGTCGCGATCCTGCTGATCCTGGGCGCGCCGTTCTACGGAGTGAAGTTCGGACTGCCCGACCAGCGCGTGTTGCCCAAGGACGCGCCGGCCCGCATCACGACGGATCGCCTCGGCACCGACTTCTCGTCGACCGAGGCCGCGGCGCTCCCCGTCGTGGCGCTGCACGCCACCGACGCGAGTGATGCCCAGATCAATGCGTACGCGAAGGCGCTCGCGTCGGTGCACAACGTGACCCGCGTCGACGCGCCGACCGGCCGGTTCCTGGTCACGAACGGCGCCATCACCTTCATCCCGGCCGGCGCGGCGGGCGTCGCGGACAAGCAACTCGCGGGGTTCCGCGCTGCTGACGGCAGTGGTGCGCTGCGACTCAGCGTCGTGCCACACGTGGTGTCAGTCTCGGTCGAAGCCGAACAGCTGGTGGGCGACCTGCGCACCGTGCACTCCCCCTTCGGAGCGACACTGGTCGGCGGCCAGTCGGCTCAGCTCGTCGACACCAAGGCGTCGATCGCCGCTCGCATCCCCTGGGCGGCCGGCATCATCGCCGGATCCACATTCGTGCTGCTGTTCCTCATGTTCGGATCGGTCCTCGTGCCGCTCAAGGCGATCGTGCTGAACCTGCTCTCGCTGACCGCGACGTTCGGTGCGATGGTCTGGATCTTCCAGGAGGGTCACGGCTCGGGATTCCTCGGCTTCACCGCCACCGGCCTGACCGACACGACCACGCCGATCCTCATGTTCTGCATCGCCTTCGGCCTGTCGATGGACTACGAGGTGTTCCTGCTCTCGCGCATCAAGGAGGAGCACGACCGCACCGGTGACAACGCGTCGTCGGTCGCCATCGGACTCGAGCGCACGGGCCGCATCGTGACGGCGGCCGCCGCGCTGCTCTCGGTCACGTTCCTCGCCTTCGCCACGTCCGGCATCTCGTTCATCAAGCTGTTCGGCCTGGGGCTGACCCTCGCCGTCGTGATGGACGCGACGCTCATCCGAGCGACGCTCGTGCCG